>CAIPNT010000053.1 GCA_903866485.1 uncultured Micrococcales bacterium
ACCTCGACTCGGTCTCGTAATCCGTTTTAGCTACGCTTTCGGCGGAAGAACAAGACCGCTCCACCAACCAGGATGGCGCCTAATCCGACTAGCAAAACGTTCACCCAAGGAGTCTCGGTGTTTGGCAGCTGACCGCCTGTTTCGGTGGTTGCCACCGGAGTAGGTGATGCCGAAGCCTCAGTCGAAGGGCTGGCTGTTGCGGTCGACTCAGTTGGCGGGGTCGCCACCGGTGTCGTTGCCGAAGGAGTTGAGCTCGGGGTAGAGCTCGGGGTCACGCTTGCCGAAGGGGTGGTGCTCACGGTAGGGGTCGCGCTAGCTGCTGCACAGGCATCGTTGGTGATGGTGTTGGTGTCTAAGGTGACGGCACCGTTGCGGGCAAGCAGCTGACCGTTGAAGGTCGCTCCGGTGGTTGCGGTGATCGAAGTCAGCGCCAAGACGTGACCGGTGAAATTGGATGCGGTGCCAAAGGTGGCTGAAGAGCCAACCTGCCAAAACACGTGACAGGCCTGTGCCCCATTGATTAGCGAGACGACGCTGCTGCTTGCGGTGTCGAGGGTTGAACCGGCCTGAAAAATGAACACCGAATCAGGATTATTGGCCCCATCCAAGGTGAGGGTTCCGGTGAGGGACATGGCCGCTGCCGCCTTGTATGCGCCTGCAACTAGCGTTTGCCCGCCCAAGTCTGCGGTGACCGCGTTCGCCGGAGTGCGTCCGGCGGCATCGTCATAGGCAGTGATCAGGGCAGTCTTTGCCGCGGTGACAACTGCACTCGGCGCGGTGTATTTGGTGCCGGTGGTGGTCACCAATGTGTCGCCCGTGAAGGCGGGAGTCGGGTCGGAGCCTAAGTCGCCACCGGCGGTTCCGCTAACCGTGGTCGGCCCAGTGTTGGTGATGCCAGAGCCGGCAAGCACTGCAAAATTTGAAGTTGAGCCAAGGTTTACCTGCGGCTGAGCGGCGTTTGAAATCGCCGGGATGATTAGTGCCACGATCGCAACTACTGCGGTGGCGACCACTGGCACGATGACCTTGGTCTGCTTGAAGTTGATCTTCGAAAGCTTGTTAGCCATTTTGTGGTTCCCCTCAATTGCGTCGTCAAAATCGGCGACTACTTCGAGGTTACGCCTAAAACAGGGGCGTCGGTTAGTTTCGAGAAAGTTAAACGGTTGCTATGGCGAAGGCTAATAGGCGACTGTGCTGGTTAGGCAACTTCGCTGGTCAGGCGCTCAACCAGCTCGGCATACTTGTCGGCGGTCTGCTCGACGATTTCAGCCGGAAGGGCCGGCGGAGTGCCGTGCTTGTCCCAGTTTTCGGCCAACCAGTTGCGCACAATCTGCTTGTCAAACGATTCTTTGCGCTCGCCGCGATCCCATGCCGCACGGCTCCAATATCGGCTCGAGTCTGGGGTCAAGACCTCGTCGCCAAGGGTGATGGTTCCCCTGACTCCGTTGAATTCGAACGCTGCTTCACTGTTTAGCGGGTCGATGCCGAACTCAAACTTGGTGTCTGCAAGAATAAGCCCGGCGTGCTCGGCAAGCTCGGACGCCTGCTTGAACACCTTGAGGCTGAGGTCACGAATCTTGGTTGCATTCTCGGCGCCAACCAACTCGACCACGCGCTCGAACGTGATGTTCTCATCGTGCTCACCCATCGGGGCCTTCCAGGCAGGCGTAAAAATCGGCTCCGGCAGCTTGCCGCCGAAGGTCAAGCCCTCGGGCAACTTGATGCCACAAATTTCACCCGTGGCCTGATATTCCTGCCACCCCGAGCCGCTTATATAGCCGCGAACCACACACTCGATCGGAAACATCTCAAGCTTTTTGGCGATTGTTGCACGACCGGCAACCTCGGCCGGCACCGGCACATCAGTGGCCAGGTGATTTGGCACATCCAGGCGGTCAAACCACCAGTTGGTCAAAGCGGTTAGGTGCTTGCCCTTATTTGGAATGGCCGGTTCAAGAATGGCGTCAAACGCGCTCACGCGGTCTGAGGCAACCACCAAGATAAGGTGCTGCAGGGCCTGGTCTTCACTCTCATAAAGGTCGCGAACCTTGCCCGAATAGACGTGCTTCCAACCTGAAATGCTTAACACCACCATTAGCCGGCCACCTTAGCCGCGATGTCTTTGCGATAGTGCGAGCCCTCGAGGATGATCTTTTCGATTGCCTCGTATGCGTGGTGGCGCGCGTGCGCAAATGTGTGGTCAATAGCAACAACGCTAAGCACGCGACCCCCGGTTGCCAGAATCTCATCGCCCGAGGCTGCGGTTGCAGCGTGGCAAATCTCGATGTGATCGTCACTTTCGGCCTCGGCCAATCCGGTGATTGGTCGGTTTGGAGCCGAGGTGTCTGGGTAACCTTCGCTTGCCAACACAACAGTGATGGCGACATCGTGGCTGAAGTCTGTAGTGGTGGCACCGTTTAGCTGACCTGTCGCCGCCTTATATAGCAGCGAAGCCAACGGGCTGGTCATTCGTCGCAAAACCACCTGAGTCTCTGGGTCGCCGAAGCGGGCGTTGAACTCGATGACCCGGATGCCTCGCTCTGTGACAATCAGGCCGCAATAAAGCAAGCCGATAAAAGGCGTGCCGAGGTTGGCCATCTCATCAATGGTTGGCTGGGCAACCAGCTCTTGCACCTCTTCGACAAAACCTTCGGGCAGCCAAGGCAGCGGGCTGTATGCGCCCATACCGCCGGTGTTCGGCCCCTCGTCGTTGTCATAGGCGCGCTTAAAGTCTTGGGCTGGGCTCAGCGGCACCACGGTCTTGCCGTCGGCCACGAAAAACAGGCTCACCTCTTGGCCGGCCAAGAACTCTTCAACCAGAATGCCGAGGTCAATGAACTTTTTGGCATGCTCGATTGCCGCATCGCGATCGTTGGTCACGATAACGCCCTTGCCGGCAGCCAAGCCATCGGCCTTGATCACATATGGGGTGCCAAACTCATCCATGGCATCTTCGACCTCTTCGATGGTCGAACATTCGCGGGCCATACCCGTTGGCACGCCGGCGGCGGCCATTACCTCTTTGGCAAACGACTTTGAGCCTTCAAGCGCGGCGGCTGCCTGACTAGGGCCAAACACTGCGATGCCCTCTGAGCGCAGTGCGTCAGACACGCCAGCAACCAAGGGAGCCTCAGGGCCGATGATGGTCAGTTCGATGCGGTGCTCAAGAGCAAACTTGGCAACATCAAGAGGTGCGTTTGGGTTTAGCTTTGGTTCGCAGTGTGCGTCAAGCGCGATGCCGGCGTTGCCGGGAGCCACGATTAGGTCATCCTTGGATGTGCCTGTGCGCAGAAGCGCCTTAACAATTGCGTGCTCGCGAGCGCCTGCGCCCAAAACTAGAATCTTCACCCCACAAGTTTAGCCGAGGCTCGGTGTGACAAACTGGGCTCATGCTGTTGATTGCGCTGGTGCTGACTATGGGCTTGCTTGGCCCGTTGCTCGCCATCCCTAAACGCTTTTCGGTTCCGGTGGCCATCGGTGAAATTCTGATCGGTGTGGCAATCGGAGTGTCCGGGTTTCACTGGGTGAATCCGGGCGATGTAACTATTAAGTTGCTATCGCAGATTGGCTTCGCGTTGGTGATGATGTGGAGTGCAAGCCATATTGACATTCGCACCCTGTTTAGCAGTGATGTTTTGGGCAAGGCGCTTCGCAACGTTGCCATCTCAACCGTGCCGGCAGTTGGCATCGCCCTGCTGATTGGCTCGTTCACCTCTTATGATCTCGTGCCGATGTTTGCGGTGATCATGGCCTCTAGCTCGGCCGCGCTGTTGTTGCCGGCGTTTTCGGGCACCGCCCCATCTCAAAGCTTCGCGATTTTCACCACTCAGGTGGCCATCGCCGACCTGCTGAGCATCGTGGCCTTGCCACTGGCCATCAAGGGGTCAAACCTGGTTTCGGTCATCATCGGTGCGGTTGTGGTTTCGATAATCGCCTACTGCCTATATCGACTGCTAAAGCTGCTCTCGGCCGACGGCCTCTGGTCGAGGGTTCGACGGGTGTCTAAGCGTCGAGGGTTTGGGCTTGAGTTGAGACTCAGCCTGATTGTGCTGCTGTCGCTGGCTGGTTTGGCTCAAAGTTTTGGTGTCACCATCATGATTGCCGGATTTGCCTTTGGGCTGGCGCTCGCCGCAAACGGGCTGCCACATCGACTCGGCAGCCAAATCTTTGCCATCACCGAAGGTTTCTTTTCACCCCTGTTTTTTGTGGTGCTTGGCGCCCAGATCGATATTCGTGCTCTTTTTGCCGACCCATCCTTGATTTTGCTGTCGCTGGCGCTGTTTGCTGGCGCGCTGCTCACCCACCTGAGCGGTGTGCTGTTTAGGTTGCCTGCCAGATTTGCGCTCGCTTCGGCGGCTCAGTTGGGCGTGCCAACCGCGGCAATCGCAATCGGCCAGCAGACCGGAGTGGTTAGTTCGGGTCAGGCCGCTGCAATTATGCTGGCTGCGCTGCTGACCATTGGCGTGACGCTAGTGACCCGTCGCCAGGTTAACTAGCAACCAGACCGAAACGCCAAGAATCATGCAGCCACCGACGGTGACGATGCGTTGCAGTCGCTTTGGCTCGTTGAGAATCCAGTCGCGAACGGCCGAAGCGGCCACCACATATAGAGCGTCGCTGGCCGTGCCAATCACCTCAAAAATCAGGCCAAGCAGCAAAAACTGCATCACAAAATTGCCGGCCGGATTTATAAACTGCGGCAGCACAGCCGTAAAAAACACCGCTGTCTTAGGGTTGCTCAGGCCAACCAAAAAACCCTCGCGAAAAATCTGGCCGAGCGATTTTTTGTCGCCGCTCGCACCCGTGATATTGGCGTGCTGCTTGGCTGCGCCGCGCACGGTTTTAAAACCCAAATAGGCGAGATACAGGACGCCGCCAACCTTGATAACCTCTAGCAACCAGGGCAACGCACTGACCAAACCATAGAGTCCGAACGCTGTGCCAACCACCCAAACACTGGTGCCGGTGGAGTTAGCAACCACCGTGACCAAACCGGATGAGCGGCCAAGCGCAAGCGTGCGCCCAATCGCGAAAACCACGCTCGGCCCGGGGATCAAAATGATCACGAGGGCAGTGATCAAAAACGTGATCATTGCGGCAACGGTAGGCATGGCTCAAGTTTAGAGTTGACTCATGGCAAGACGCAGAATCAAGGCGGCAGACGGATGGTCAGCGGTGAACGCCGTTAGCGACGCTATCGCCGAACAGGTGTCGCCAGATGCAGCGACCATGGCTTGCGCGGTGCGGTTTTTGCTCGAAGAGCTGGCCGAGGTTGCCCCTGGAAATTCGGTTGAGGTTCGAGTGCCACCGCTGGGCGCAACTCAGTGCATTGAGGGCCCGCGGCACACTCGAGGCACACCGCCAAATGTGGTCGAGATGTCACCAGAAACTTGGTTTGCGGTTGCCACCGGAAGCCTAGGATGGGTCGATGCAGTTGCAGCTGCCAAGGTTTCTGCCTCTGGCACAAGAGCTGATCTAGCCGATGTGCTGCCGCTGACTAGGCCTTGATCTCATCCTTTTTGGTGACGCTAAGAAACGCAACAGAGAACAAAATCAGAACCAAGAACACCAAGCTGGTGTTTGTTGTGCCGATGCCCAAACCGCCATCCGCGTGTGATTGTGAAAGCAGGTCGCCAAGTGAGGCGCCCAGTGGTCGGGTAAGAATGTAGCAAATCCAGAAGCCGGTGACCTCGCTGATTAGGCGACGCTTCCAGAGCAGGGCGACAAGCGCGATTCCTGCGGCGAAGATGGCGAGCGAGATCGCGAAGCCAAGGTTGAACGATTCGGCAAACTGGTCGCCTGCAGAAGTGCCCAAAGCAAAGGTAAACAGAATTGCCAGCCAATAAAACGCCTCGCGCTTGCGAGTCTTTATCGACTTCATCGCCAGGGTGCGTTCGCTGCGGTGCCAGATTGCAAAGATGCCGATCAAGATGGCGCCAAAGACAACCGTGGTAACCCAGAGTGGCACACCAAGGCCGTCGTGCAGGTTATCGGTGATGAGGGTGCCGGCCACCGAAACCACAACGATGGTGAGCCAATAGACCCACGGGATGTAGCGGCGAAGCAAAAACTGGATGGTCAAAATCACTACCAACGCACCGCCCATGATGGCCGAAACCACCTGCGTGCCTTGAACGTCGGTTAGCCCCCAGGCGGCGCTGAGGTTGCCGTTGAGAAAGTCGGCGAAGGTTTCGCCAACGGTGGTCGCTAAAACCTTGATGATCCAAAAGAAGGCGGTAACCGCGGGAACTTTAACCAATATTTCTTTTCGCAAAGAATTCATTTGCTCATTCTGCTCGGCGAAACTGAGAGCTGGCTGAATGTCGTGGTTGACATTTGAGGCAATAACCGAAGTGCTTTTCGTGTTGAATTACCTCATGGCCAAAACAATTTTGAAAACCGAGCAGGTCACCATTCGCCGCTCGCCTAAATACCTGCAGTTTCTGCTCACCGGTGGCGCAATCGGAATCATCGTTGCTTTCATCTTGAATGCATCAATCGCTGCGGGAGACCGCACCGCGGCGCCAATCCTTGGTTATCTGGTGCTGATGCTGGCTGCGTTGGGCGTGGCCCTCGGCATTTCGGCGGCAGTGATTATCGATCGAATCACCGCGACTAGGGCAAAGACGCTGGAGGCCACTAAACTAGAGGGGTGATACGTGGAGACGGCAAGCTAAATCTAGACATTTCTGTAACTGCCGAAGATAAGTCACCTCAAGACCAATGCGGCGTTTTCGGCGTTTGGGCACCAGGCGAAGAAGTCGCCAAACTGGCCTTCTTTGGCCTCTATTCACTGCAGCACCGCGGTCAAGAATCTGCGGGCATCGCCACCT
>CAIPNT010000054.1 GCA_903866485.1 uncultured Micrococcales bacterium
ACAAGGGTGTAAACCCGGATGAGGTCGTCGCAGTTGGTGCATCGCTGCAGGCTGGTGTTCTAAAGGGTGAGCGCAAGGACGTTCTGCTAATCGACGTGACTCCACTTTCTCTCGGTCTCGAGACCAAGGGTGGCATCATGACCAAGCTCATCGACCGCAACACGGCCATCCCGACCAAGCGCTCCGAGACGTTCACCACCGCTGATGACAACCAGCCCTCGGTGAGCATCCAGGTGTTCCAGGGTGAGCGTGAGTTCACTCGCGACAACAAGTCACTCGGCAACTTCGACCTAGCCGGCATCGCACCAGCACCACGCGGTGTTCCACAGATCGAAGTGACCTTCGACATCGACGCCAACGGCATCGTGCACGTTTCTGCAAAGGACAAGGGCACCGGCAAGGAAGCATCGGTCACCATCACCGGTGGCTCATCGCTTTCAAAGGAAGACATCGAGCGCATGGTCCGCGAAGGTGAAGAGCACGCTGCTGAAGACAAGAAGCGTCGCGAAGAAGCCGACACCCGCAACTCTGCAGAGCAGATCGTTTACTCGACCGAGAAGCTAATCAAGGAGAACGACGAGAAGCTACCTGAAGACGTAAAGACCGCAGTTCAGGCAGATGTCGACGCCTTGAAGACCGCGCTCGCCGCCGATGACATCGAGGCAGTCAAGACCGCCTTCGACAAGCTAGTCGAATCACAGCAGAAGTTGGGCGAGGCAATCTATGCCGCGGCGCCAGCCGAAGGTGAAGAGGCAGCAGCCGAAGCTTCGGCCGAGGATGTTGTTGACGCCGAGGTTGTTGACGAAGACGAGACCGACAAGGACGCCAAGTAATGACCGATTCAAACGAGGCTGGCTTCACTCCTAACGGGGAGCCCGATTCGATTCACGATGCTTCGCAATCTCTCGAATCGGATTCCCCTGCGGGTGAAGACGGTCTCGACGAAGAGCTCAAGAACCTGGTTGAAGAGACCGGGCCGATCAGCAAGGAGGCCGAGTTGTTGGCCGACTTGCAGCGATTGCAGGCTGAGTTTGTGAACTACAAGGCACGCGTTGAGCGTGACCGCGATGTGGCTCGCAACTCGGCAATTGCCGAAGTGCTTCGTGCGATTCTGCCGGCACTGGATGACCTGTCTCGCGCTGAGGCACACGGCGACCTCGAGGGGTCACCGTTTGCGGCTGTGGTTGGCAAACTTCGCAATGCCGGAGACAAGTTTGGACTAAAGGCGTTTGGGGCAAAGGGCGACAAGTTCGACCCTGAGATTCACAACGCACTTGTGCAAACCCCATCTGCCGATGTCACCGAAAACGTCATCGCTGACGTTGTCGAGCCGGGCTTCATGCTCGGTGACCGCCTGCTTCGACCAGCAATGGTCGCGGTACACATCCCTGCATAGACTGACCTAAAGGTCAGCGCGGCAGCAAAACTATTCACACCAACAAAGAGGTTCGCTAAACATGGCAAGTCAAGACTGGTTCGACAGGGATTTTTATAAGGTCCTTGGCGTATCAAAAGACGTGTCTGAGGCCGAGCTTAAGAAGACCTATCGCAAGCTCTCACGCCAGTTTCACCCAGACACCAACCCGGGCGATTCCAAGGCCGAGGCGCGCTTCAAAGAAATCTCCGAGGCCTATTCGGTTCTGTCTGACAAGACTCAGCGAGCCGAATATGACCAAATTCGAGCAATGGGCCCCGGTGCCCGAACCGGATTTGGCGGCGGCGGATTTTCGGGCGGCTCTCAGGGTGGTGCCAACTTCGGTGGCGCTGGCTTCGAAGACGTCTTTGCGAACCTCTTTGGTGGCGGTGGCTTTGGCGGCCCTCGCGGGCCCCAGCGCGGCCAAGACCTGACCACCACCCAGACCCTAGATTTCATCGATGGCGTGAAGGGCACAACCCTGAAGCTTTCGCTTAAGACAGGGGCCGAACCAACCACCATCAAGATTCCGGCCGGTGTCAGCGACGGTCAAAAGATCAAGATCGCAGGCAAGGGCAACCCGTCACCTAATGGCGGGCCAGCCGGCGACTTGATCATCACAGTAACCGTCAAACCACATCCGGTGTTCACTCGCGACGGCAACAACATTCGCGTTACCGTGCCAATCACCTATGCCGAAGCTGTGCTTGGAGCCACCATCCAGGTGCCAACTTTGGGCGGAGACCCAGTCAAACTCAAGGTTTCTGCGGGCACTCCAAACGGCCGAGTGTTGCGCGTCAAGGGTCGCGGCGTGGTCACAGCAAAGGCCGAGGGCGACCTTTTGGCCACCGTCGAAATCGCAGTGCCGAGTCACATCAGTGAAAAGGCAAAGAAGGCGCTCGAAGAGTTTGAGGGCCTACTTCCGGATGAAAATCCTCGCGCCGAACTTTTGATCAAGGCCGGCCTTCTCTAAGAACGGAGAGATGAGATGGAACACCTCGACGAGAACACTCCACTCTTTGTTATTTCGGTTGCCGCCGAACTGGCGCTGATGCACCCGCAAACCCTGCGCCAATATGACCGCATGGGTCTGGTGACCCCGATCCGCACATCGGGTTCGAGCCGTCGCTATACGATGCGCAACGTGGCCCAACTGCGCGAAATTGCCCAGTTATCGGCCGAAGGTGTGAGCCTCGAAGGCATCCGCCGCATCCTTGAACTTGAAAACCAAAACAGTGAGCTTGCCCAGCGGGTTCGCGATTTGGAGCAGGCCTTGGCCAATGAGCTGATGAACCGCCCGGGCAACCGAGTGTTCGCAGCCGGCGACCAAGGGGTCGAGAGCCTATCTCGCGGCCAAAGACCGTCGAAGCACACCCAGGTAGTGCTTTGGCGGGCGAAGTAGCCCTTCGCGAAAGGAGAACCAAATGAACCAAAACATGCAGCAAGAAGACCAAAAGAGCGCACTCGAAAAGTTTGGCATCGACCTAACTGAGATTGCCAAGTCGGGCAAGCTTGACCCGGTGATTGGCCGAGATGCCGAAATTCGCAGAGTTTCACAGGTGCTTAGCCGCCGAACCAAAAACAATCCGGTGCTCATCGGCGAGCCCGGAGTTGGCAAGACCGCGGTGGTTGAGGGCCTTGCCCAGCGCATCGTGGCCGGAGACGTGCCAGAGAGCCTGAAAGGCAAGCGTCTGATTTCGCTTGACCTGGCCGCAATGGTTGCCGGAGCCAAGTTTCGCGGCGAATTTGAAGAGCGCCTCAAGGCTGTGCTGGCCGAGATTAACGCATCCGAGGGTGGCGTAATTACCTTTATCGACGAGCTGCACACGCTGGTTGGTGCAGGCGCCGGCGATGGTCAGGATGCGGCAAACATGCTCAAGCCGATGCTTGCCCGAGGTGAACTGCGCCTGATTGGCGCCACCACGCTCGACGAATACCGCGAGAGAATCGAAAAAGACCCGGCGCTAGAGCGACGTTTTCAGCAGGTTTATGTTGGTGAGCCATCGGTGGTTGACACCATCGCGATTTTGCGCGGACTCAAGGAGCGTTACGAAGCTCACCACAAGGTGGCCATTGCCGATAGCGCGCTAGTCGCCGCGGCAACCCTGTCGAACCGATATATCACCGGTCGTCAGTTGCCAGACAAGGCCATTGACCTTATCGACGAGGCCGCTTCGCGCCTTCGCATGGAGATTGACTCGGCTCCGGTTGAGATTGATGAGCTTCGTCGACAGGTTGATCGCCTCAAGCTCGAAGAGCTTGCTCTTAAGAAGGAGAAGGACGATGCCTCGAAGCAGCGTCTTGAAAAACTTCGCGAAGACCTAGCGGTTAAGTCTGAAAAGCTCGAAGAACTCAATGCCCGCTGGGCTAAAGAGCGCGCCGAACTAAACGCGGTTGGTGACCTAAAGACCAAGCTCGACGGCTTGCGCATCGAGGCCGAACGCGCCCAGCGCGAAGCCAACCTTGAGCGCGCTTCTCGACTGCTTTATGGCGAGATTCCGGCGTTAGAAAAGCAGCTGGCAGACCTTGAGGCCGCCGAAAATATTTCGAGCGCCGATGGCGCCAAGGCAGAGCGCATGGTTAACGACCAGGTTGGCGAAGACGACATCGCCGCCGTGGTTAGCGCTTGGACGGGAGTGCCGACCGGCAAGCTGCTCGCCGGCGAAAGTCAAAAGTTGCTCAACCTAGAAGCCGAGCTCGGCCGGCGTTTGATTGGCCAGAAGGCTGCGGTTAAGTCGGTTTCTGATGCGGTTCGCCGCACCAAGGCGGGCATCAGCGACCCTGACCGCCCAACCGGTTCATTCTTGTTCCTCGGCCCTACCGGTGTTGGCAAGACCGAGCTGGCCAAGAGCCTCGCCGAGTTCTTGTTTGACGACGAAAAGGCCATGGTTCGCATCGACATGTCTGAATATGGCGAGAAGCACTCGGTTAGCCGCTTGCTCGGTGCCCCTCCGGGTTACATCGGCTATGAGGAGGGTGGTCAGTTGACCGAAGCCGTTCGCCGTCGACCATACTCGGTGGTCTTGCTCGATGAGGTCGAAAAGGCTCACCCAGAGGTCTTTGATGTGTTGCTTCAGGTCTTGGATGACGGTCGCCTAACCGATGGCCAGGGTCGAGTCGTCGACTTTAAGAACGTGATTCTGATCTTGACCTCGAACCTCGGTTCGCAGTTTTTGATTGACCAAGAGTTGACCGAATCTCAAAAAACTGAGGGTGTCATGGCGATGGTTCGCGGGCACTTCAAGCCTGAATTTTTAAATCGTCTCGACGACATTGTTATCTTCTCGGCACTAGACCGCAGCGAACTAGGGCAGATTGTTGAGCTCAACATCGACCGTCTGTCACATCGCCTCGAACAGCGTCGCCTGCAACTTGCCGTCACCCCGGCTGCTCGAGCCTGGTTGGCCGATAAAGGTTATGACCCTGTCTATGGCGCTCGCCCGCTTCGCCGCCTCATGCAACAGCAAATCGATGATAAGTTGGCCAACCTTTTGCTGGCCGGCACCATCCATGATGGTTCGCTGGTGCGAGTTGACGTTGCGCAGGATGGCGTAGCTCTGATTGTCGAGCCTGGTTCGCTAGAGTAGCCGAATGATTGAACAAACAGTGGCCGGGGCACAAGCTGCCCTGGTCGCTTTTGTTAACCCTGAGAAAGCCGCCCACTACCCCAAGTTTTTTAAGGCTGGACCCGGTGAATATGCTGAAGGCGACCAGTTTTTGGGTGTGTCAGTGCCTCATGTGCGCGAGGTTGCCAAGCAGTTTGCCGGCCTGACCGAGGCCGAGATCTATGAGCTGTTGCAGTCGCCGATTCACGAGCATCGCTCACTTGGGTTGTTCATTCTGGTTGAACGCTTCAAGAAGGCAAAGACCGCTGCCTCGCAGCAAGAGCTCTTTGATTTCTTTATGCGAGTGGTTTACGAAGGGCACATCAACAACTGGGATCTGGTCGACAACTCGGCACCCCATTTTGGAATGTTTTTGATTGGCAAACCCGACGGCATGCACCTGATTGAGAGCCTCGCCCGCAGCGAAAAGCTCTGGCAGCGACGAGTTGCCATTATGTTTACTTTCGCCTCGATTCGCTCTAGCAAATTGGGCATTGGGTCAGATGATTTTGCGCCAACCCTGCACATTGCCGAGCTGCTGCTGCACGATAAGCACGACCTGATTCACAAAGCAACCGGATGGATGCTGCGCGAAGTGGGCAACCGCGATGTCGCCGAATTGCGAAATTTTCTGAGCCGCTTCGCGGCTGAAATGCCGCGCACAATGCTTCGCTATGCGATTGAAAAGCTCGACTCTGAAGAGCGCAAGTATTGGATGGGCAAGGCTACCGAAACCGCCGCGCTTGAACATGCAGCAGAGAGTGCGCCTAACTAGTCGATGTCGACTACCACGGGAACGTGGTCGCTCGGGGCTTCGCCCTTGCGCTCATCCCGGT
>CAIPNT010000055.1 GCA_903866485.1 uncultured Micrococcales bacterium
TCAACCCGATGAAGTCAGCACCAACTTCATTGACGGTTAGTGAGACACCGTCGATGGTGATTGAGCCCTTCAGCACGATGTATTTCATGAGTTCGACCGGGATGCGCACCTTCACGATTTCCCAGTTTTCGCTCGGAATGCGGCTGATGATTTCGCCCAGACCATCAACGTGACCTTGCACCACGTGGCCGCCGAAGCGCGTGGCGGCTGTCATCGCGCGCTCAAGGTTGACGGGGTCGCCAACCTTGATGCCGGCCAGTGAAGTTAGGTTCAGTGTCTCTTGCATTACATCGGCGGTGAAGCCCTTGGCGTCAAATTCGACCACCGTTAGGCAGGTGCCGCTCACCGCGATTGAGTCTCCGCGAGCAACGTCTGAAACCACCAGCGGGCCTTCGATGGTGATGCGCAGCGCGTCGGCCTGTGGTTCGATGGCGGCAACTCTGCCGAGTTCTTCTACGATTCCGGTGAACATTAGTTGCCCCTTTCGACGGCACGGATGATTAGGTCTGGGCCAAGCTGCTTGATCTCGACGAACTCGAGAACCTTGGCTTGATCTATGGTGGCAACCCCTAGGTTGCCAAGTGATGTGATTGGGCCGCCGATGAGTTTCGGTGCCATGTAAACCAGATATTCGTTGACCAGGTCGTGGCGCGCAAACTCGCTTGCCACGGTGGCCCCACCCTCAACCATCAGGTGTCGAACGCCCATCTCATAAAGTCGTGAGAGGGCCGAGTGCAGGTCTCGAGTGCGAAGCTGCACGGTTTCGGCCTTGCCCTCAGATGTGTCAAAGATGCGCGCACCAGGGTCAATTTCTGTTTCGCCCAAGATCACGCGCAACGGTTGTTCGGCATACAGGCTGCCGTCTAGCGCGCGAGCGGTCAATTCTGGGTCGTCGGCAATCACGGTGCCGGTGCCAACCAGGATGGCGTCAATCTGAGTGCGACGCAGGTGCACGTCGCGTCTGGCCTCTGGGCCGGTGATCCATTTTGAGGTGCCGTCTGCTGCCGCGCTGCGGCCGTCCAGACTGCTGCCGTATTTCAGGGTCACGTATGGTCGCTTCTGTTCGGTGGCCTTGACCCAGATGCGAATCAGCTCGTCGGCGTCTGCCTTCAGTAGGCCTGACTCTACGGTTATGCCTGCATCGCGCAGGGTGTTGGCGCCGCCGGATGATTCGCGACCCGGGTCGTTGGTTGCAAAAATTACTTTTTCGACACCGGCCTCGATCAGCGCAAGTGCGCAGGGGCCGGTTTTACCGGTGTGATTGCAAGGCTCAAGGGTCACAACGGCGGTGAGTCCGCGTGCGATTTGAGCAGCATCGGTTGGCAGTTGACCTGAGGCAGCCAGTTTTTCACGAAGGTCGTTTAGTGCGGCAACTTCGGCGTGTGCGGTGCCTGCTCCGCGGTGCCAGCCCTCGGCAACAATTTCGCCACTCTGGTCGATAAGCACGGCGCCAACTCTCGGGTTCACGCCCTTAACTGGCCCGTTTAGCGCAAGCTCGAGTGCGCGACGCATCGCCTGCTCTTGCTTCTCGTTAAAAGACATAACCCCAAACTTCTTGATTGTTCAAGTTATTCGGGGTTGGAAAAATCCATTCGCTTCAA
>CAIPNT010000056.1 GCA_903866485.1 uncultured Micrococcales bacterium
ATTCGGCAAGTTGCGTTCGGAGCTTCAAAGCGGCTTCGATGCGGCCATCAGAAAGACAGCCAAATCGTGAACCTGGTTTATGTCATTTGGTTGGCCCCAAGAAACTTTGTTGTGCTGTTTCTAAAGTTTTACCGAAAGGCCATTTCACCGTTATACGGCGATGTGTGCCGGTACTACCCGACTTGTTCGGCCTATGGATTAGAGCAGTTTCAACAGCGTGGCGTCATCCTGGGTGTGATTTTCACCACATTCAGGGTGTTGCGCTGCAACCCGTGGTCGCAAGGTGGCGTCGACAGGGTTAAACCGGGATCCGGATTATTTTCGGTGAACAGGCATGGATTTGTAGTACCAACCTCTAAGAAGGGCATGTAAATGGACATTCTTTGGCCGATTAAGTGGATCGTTGAGTTTTTGCTCGTCACTTTTCACACCGTTTTCACCGCCGTGGGTTTTGCCTCGGACGCCGGTGTCACTTGGGTGCTGTCAATCGTAGGTCTGGTTTTGGTGGTGCGTGCCGCGCTAATTCCGGTATTCGTGCGCCAGATCAAGAGTCAGCGCAACATGCTGCTGGTTCAGCCTGAGCTGCAGAAGCTGCAGAAGAAATACAAGGGCAAGACCGACCGCGAGTCTCGCGAGAAGTTTGCTGCCGAGCAAATGGCGCTATACAAGAAGTCTGGTTCAAACCCACTGAGCTCATGTTTGCCACTGCTCATTCAGATGCCTATCTTCTCGAGCCTATTTTTCGTGCTGAATGACGCCCAAAAGGGTCACGGTGGAATCGGCTTCTTGAGCGTTGAGCTGTCGAAGTCATTCGCAAGCTCAAATCTCTTTGGCGCTCCGCTGTCGGCAACCTTTGTGAACAGCCCAATCATTGAGGTGAAGATTCTTGCTGCGGTAATGATCTTGCTAATGACAGCATCGCAGTTCTTCACCCAGCGTCAAATCATCTCGAAGAACCAGAATCCGGCGGCGGCAAGCAGCCAATACATGCAAACCCAGAAGATCATGATGTACATCTTCCCTGTGATCTTCGCTATCTCAGGCGTATCTTTCCCATTGGGCGTTATGTTCTACTGGCTGACTTCTAACTTCTGGACCATGGGCCAGCAGTTCATCGTGATTCGCAACATGCCTACCCCGGGCTCGGTTGCCCACAAGGCACAGCAAGAGCGCCTAGCACGCAAGGGCAAGTTGCCTAAGGCAGAGTCTGCGTCCGAGGTCGTTGAGGCCGAAGAGGTTCCTCGTCAGCGCGTTCAGCCGGTTGGTAAGGCCCGCGCTAAGAAGCCGGCTGCCAAGACCACCCCGGCACCAAAGACCACACCAAACAACAAGCCAACTAACAAGCCTAAGAACTAGGACAAATTCATGAGCAACGAAGTAGAGACCCCAGAAGTTATCGAAGCCACCGGCGCAGCCGACAAGGATTCGGCCAAGAACCTCGAAGAAGAGGGCGACATCGCCGCTGACTATCTAGAAGAGCTCCTAGACATCTTCGACCTAGACGGCGATATTGACATTGACGTGCGTCAAGGCCGCGCCTATCTTGAGATAACCGCAAACCAGGACAGCAACCTGCGCGTCATCTCTGACCCAGAGACCGTAGAGGCTCTGCAAGAGTTGACCCGCCTAGCCGTTCAGGTGAAGACCAACACTTTTAGCCGTTTGATTCTGGATGTCGGCGGCTCACGCCAGGCGCGAGTGGACGAGCTCACCCGCATCGTAAACAAGCTGATCGCCAAGGTAAAAGACACCGGCGAGGCCGTTCCAATGAAGCCGATGTCTTCATACGAGCGCAAGATCGTTCATGACATCATTTCTGAGGCCGGCCTTGTGTCTGAGTCTGAGGGTGAAGGTCGCGACCGTCACATCGTAATCAAGCCTGCCGAATAGTCAAAGGGCAACCGCAAACAGCAGTTTTGCGTGCGATGTTTCACGTGAAACATCGTCTAATAAGCCGAGGGATTGCAAATGAGCGAAGAGCCGGACTACACCCCCGAGACCGAACCTGCCGTTGCCGCCGAGATCTTTGGCGCCGGCATCGAGAAGGCGCGTGCCTACGCAAACGCGCTGATCAAAGATGGCGATGAACTTGGGCTGCTAGGACCGCGCGAAATGCCAAAGCTTTGGACTCGCCACATCTTGAATTCGGCTGTCGTGGCTGAGCTTGTTGCGCCTGGAAAAAAGGTTGCTGACGTCGGTTCAGGTGCCGGTCTGCCGGGCATCCCGATGGCTATTGCCCAGCCAGAGGCCGAATTCACGCTCATTGAACCGATGGAACGTCGTTCAAACTGGCTCATAGATCAGGTTCAGCAACTGGGATTGCAAAACGTGCGCGTGCTTCGAGCCCGCGCAGAGGACGTGGGCGAGGCCTTCGACATTGTCACCGCCCGTGCTGTGTCGGCATTGCCGAAGCTCTTGCGTTTGACGGTGCCAATGACCCGTCACGGCGGAGAGATTATCGCTCTCAAGGGCTCTAAGGCCCAAGAGGAGATTGATGACTCGAAAAATCTAATGAAGAAGCTGGATATTCACAGCTTTGAGATTGTCTTCACCGGTGCACAACATCTCGCCGAGCCGACTAGAGTGGTGCGAACTAGGCTATTCTGAAACCCTGATTCAGATTAGGGGTAGCTTCATTGAGCGAGAAGAATTCGGCCAATCCGGCCGCAGAACAAACCGCCGTCACCAGCCCTACAGTGGTTGAAGGTCTGGGTTATCCGGCCGGCCGCAAAGAAGTATCGCCAGAGTCTACTGGCTGGTTAGGCGTCACCGAGAAAGACAATGTTTCACGTGAAACATTGGGTGTGAAGCACTAATGAGCATCAACGACGCACCCCTACTGCGAGAGCTTGGCGAAAACAACCGTCGTCTTCAGGTGATTGCGGGCCAGACTCCCCCAAAGCCATACCAAACCCGCATCTTCACGATCTCAAACCAAAAGGGTGGCGTCGGCAAGACCACCACCACCGTGAACCTTGCCGCTGCGATGGCCGCTAAGGGCCTGAAGGTGCTTGTAATCGACCTCGACCCACAGGGCAACGCCTCTACTGCGCTTGGAGTGCCTCACCAGGTGGGCACCAAGGGCATATACGAGGTTCTAACCGAGGGCACGCCTCTGGTTGAGGTAATCCAGCCCAGCACAGAGAGCCCAAACCTGGCTTGCATTCCGGCGACCATTGACTTGGCTGGCGCCGAAATCAAAATCGTCACCGAAATCGATCGTGATAAGTGGTACTACCTGCTCAAGACGGCACTGGATGAGTACCTATCCTCTGCCGCGGAGCGCCCAGACTATGTTTTCATCGACTGCCCGCCTAGCCTGGGCCTATTGACCATCAACGCCTTTGTGGCGGCCCGCGAGGTGCTCATCCCGATTCAGTGTGAGTATTACGCTCTCGAGGGCTTGTCGCAGCTTCTGGCCAACATCGACCTGATTCAGAAGAGATTGAATCCACAGCTAGTTATGTCGACCATTCTTTTGACCATGTATGACTCGCGCACCAAGTTGGCATCCCAGGTGGTTGCCGACGTTCGTCAGCACTTCCCCGGTCAGACTCTTAACGCCGTCATCCCGCGCAATGTGCGCGTGAGTGAAGCACCAAGCTTTGGACGCACGGTAATTCGCCACGACCAATCATCACCGGGAGCCATCTCATACATGGAGGCGGCACTCGAAATCGCTTTTAGAGGAGCGCAAAATGGCAGATAAAAAAGTTGGACTGGGTCGAGGCATTGGCGCCTTGATTCCATCATCACCATTAGCTAGTGAGAGGCCCATTGACGTCTTCTTCGGCGCGGGCGAAGGTGCCGGCAGTGCGGAGGCCAATAAAGTAGCGGCCGAGCAGGCAGCAGCAATTGCCGAGAACGAATTGCTCGCTGTTCCTGGAGCTCGCTTCGGACACCTCGATGTCAATGCGATTGTGCCAAACCCTTCACAGCCAAGGTCGGTTTTTGAGCCGGAGGCATTCAAAGAACTCGTGCACTCAATCGGGGAGTTTGGCGTTCTGCAGCCAATCGTTGTTAGACCACTTGGTGAGCAAAATGGCCAACCCACCTATGAACTCATCATGGGTGAACGACGCCTACGCGCTTCTAAAGAGGCCGGGCTGGCGAAGATTCCAGCGGTTATTCGTGAGACAGCAGACGACAACATGCTGCGCGACGCGCTGCTTGAGAACATTCACCGAGCCAACCTAAATCCGTTAGAAGAGGCAAGTGCATATCAGCAGTTGCTGAACGATTTTGGTATCACCCAAGACCAGTTGGCAGACAAGATTGGCCGTTCGCGTCCGCAAATCACCAACACCATTCGTTTGCTTCGCCTGCCGCTGGCCGTGCAGAAGCGTGTTGCAGCCGGTGTGCTTTCGGCTGGTCACGCTCGAGCCATCCTTTCTGCTGCAACCGAAGAGCGAATGGAATATCTTGCCACCAAGGTGATCAACGAGGGATTGTCGGTTCGCGCACTCGAAGAGATTATCGCAATCGACAAACCTGCAAAGCCCGGTAAGGCCACCATCAAGGCTGGCAGCCGTCAGGATGGTCTTAAGGAAATTTCTGAGCAGTTGGGCGACAAGCTAGACACCAAGGTAAGCATCGTTTTGGGTAAGAAAAAAGGCCAACTAATCATCGACTTTGCAACCTATGGCGACCTAACTCGCATTTTGCGCGAACTTGGCTTCGAAAAGCAAAACTAACCGAGAGCATCGGCCCGCAAAATGGCTCCTGTGACACGGCGGGCCTAGAGCCCAGTGTTTATAAGGGAATGCTGAGCGCAGATTGGCGGCAAAAGTGACAGGTTATGCCATTCGCGAGAGCGCGCTGTCTGAAACCAACGCAAGAGTGCTTAGCCGCGTTTGGCTGCTTCGGCCAGACTGTAATAAACCTCACCGAGCGAGTTGCCCGAAGCAGTAATTGCCATCGGAAGCAGCGAAGTTTCGGTTAAGCCAGGCAAAACGTTTGCCTCGAGAAACCAAACCGTTCCGGTCTTGTCGGCGATCATGTCGATTCTTGAGATGTGTCGCAAACCCAGGATGCCATGAGCCAAAACCGCGAGCTTGTGAGCAGCCTCGGCGACCTTGGCTTCGAGTCTTGCCGGTACGTAATAGTTGGTTTCGCCGGCCGTATAACGCTCTTCATAGCTGAAGTGACCGCTAACCGGTTCAACCTCAACCGCGGGAAGTGCAATCGGCCCGGCGCCAAGGTCGATTATTCCAACAGCTAGCTCAGTGCCCTCGACAAATTTCTCGATGATCACAACATCGCAATAAACGTAGGCATCGACCATCGCGCGGTTCAGGTCGGCCTGGCTGAAAACTATCGAAACGCCCTGAGCCGAGCCGCCGCGGGCTGGCTTGACCACGACTGGTAGAGAGATTGAGTCGGTGACCGCCTCTAGAACTCCTTCTGCCTGCAGTTCGCGGAAGGTCTCTTTAGGCAAAGTCACAGATGCGGGGGTTTGAATGCCAGCTTTGGCGACCAAAATTTTTGCGATTGACTTGTCCCAGGCCAACCTGGCCCCGTCGGCGTTGGCCCCGACAAATGGCACTCCGGTGAGAGCCAGGATGTCTCGAAGAGCACCATCCTCGCCGCTGGCACCGTGCAAAACTGGCCAGATGACATCGGGGTTGTCATTTTTAATGTTCGACAGAAGGTCGGCATCCGGTTCACGAATGATTACTGTCGCGCCGAAATCGGTGAGTGCATCGGCCACGCGGCGACCTGACTTAAGCGAAATGTCTCGCTCGTGAGAGATTCCTCCGGCTAGCACCTGAATTTTTAGCTTTGCTGCTGCCTTGCCCTTGGGAATCATCGTCTATCTTCCTTTGAAAGTTTCTAACAACTCTGTCTGTAGGTTGATCACATTTGACAACCGCTTGATGCCCACCTTGATATTTTCAGGTGTCGGGTATGAATAACAAATGCGAAGTTTGTTTTGGCCGGTGCCGTCGCCATAAAAGGCGGTGCCAGGGGTATAAGCCACTAGTTCTTTAACGGCTAGCGGCAACATAGCCTTAGAGTCGACGCCCTCTGGAAGTGTGACCCAGAGATAGAAACCGCCATCTGGGCGAGTGGTGTGCAGGTCGGGCAAGAATTCCTTCATCGCTGCCATGGCAGCATCTTTGCGCTCACGATAAACGCCTCTGAAGGTGTCAATCTGGCCCTTCCAGTCGGCGTTGGCCAGGTATTCGCTGATCATCATCTGGGTGAAAGATGAAGGGCACAGCAAGGCTGACTCCTGCGCCAAAACCATTTTGTCGCGGATTGCCGGTGGGGCTAAAACGTAACCAACTCTGAAGCCAGGGGCCAAAATCTTAGAGAACGAACCGAGATAGACGACACCTTCTGCTTCGACGGCGCGAAGGGCATCAGGCACCGGCTTGTCGAAATAAAGCAAACCATACGGGTTATCTTCGATGATCAGAATGTGCTCGCGCTTACAGATTTCTAGGATGCGAGGGCGACGCTCGGCCGATAGGGTAACGCCAGAAGGGTTGGCGAAGTTGGGCACAAGGTAAAGGAACTTGATCTTGCGACTGTCTGCCTTGAGCTTTTTGATGGTCTCTTCTAAGGCTTCAGGCGACATTCCGTCGTGGTCGGTATAAACGTGCTCTACATCGGCTTCGTAGTGGCGAAAGATTCCAAGCGCGCCCACATAGCTGGGGCCCTCAGCGACCACAACGTCGCCCTTGTCTAGAAATAGGCCCGAGAGTAGGTCAAGACCGTGCTGCGAACCGGTGGTGATTACAAGGTCTTCAACTGAACTCTGAATGCCTTCAAGAGCCATAAGCTCGCGAATCTGATCGCGAAGCACTAGGTCACCCTGGCCGCCGCCATATTGGATGGCCAGGTTTCCCTTTTTGGCCATTAGGTCGTGATATGCCTTGGCGAGCAATTCTTGGGGAAGAGCCGCAACATAAGGCATTCCGCCGGCTAGTGAAACGACCTCGGGGCGCGAAACTACCGAAAAAAGTGCGCGTACCTCTGAAACGGCTAGGGTCTCCGCGCGCGCGGCGTAGGAATCCAACCAAGAATCGAGGTTGTGTCCCTGCTGCGGCTCGTTTGACATTGGTGCTCCCCTGCGGCGAATTACATTATTCGCACTAGCCTACCGAAGGTTGGCGGCTAACGCACTATCCTGCCGGCGATGTTTCACGTGAAACCCTCGGCTGGATGGCTTGTGTTTACTGCAAAAACTCGCTTAGGTCGTTGACCAAGACCTGCTTTGGTTTGGCGCCTACCATCGACTTGACCAGTTGGCCACCGTTGAAGACCTGAAGTGCCGGAATTCCTGTGATGCCATACTGCTGGGCCAACTCAGGCTCGTCGTCTACGTTCACCTTGACTACCTTGATCTTGCCGGCGTACTCGACCGAGATCTCGTCGAGAATCGGTGAAACCATGCGGCATGGGCCACACCACTC
>CAIPNT010000057.1 GCA_903866485.1 uncultured Micrococcales bacterium
CAAGCAAAATCGGCAGAATAGGCGGGGTGCCAAGCTGAATCGGCTGCACAGCCTTGTTCCAGAGCTCAAGTCCAATCACGGTTCCCAGCACACCGCCGGCAATCTGGCTTGCCGAATAGAGCAAGAATTCGCTGAGGCTAAGCGCCTTGCGTGAGTAATAGAACAGCGAAACCGCCGGGTTCAGGTGACCGCCGCTGACCGGGGTGGTAACCAAAATGGCCAAACCAATGGTTGCTGCCGCCGCCAGCTGAGACATCGCTGTAGCGTGCACCAGCGAGCCGGCAACGGCAATCATGATTAGGGTCACGCCGAGAAATTCGACGATAAGTTTCTGCAAGGTCGCTTGAATCTTCATCTATTGCGCTTTCTTCAGGTTTATCAAGACTTCGTTGCGTTTCAAGAAGCCGGGTTTCCAAGGTGGATCAAATCGTGCCCAGTATAGGTTTCCTACCGGTTCTAATTCTTCACGAACCAAGGCCGCCAGCAATAGATTCCCCTCATTTTCAAATCGCTGTTCGTTCCAAGAGCCGGCAAAACTGCGCACCGCGGTTAGGGTCTCGGGCATCGCCTTCATGACCACTCTCGAGTTGGCTGGCACCGGAACACTCTTGGGGTCGGTTCCGTTTGGCAAGACAAAACTAACCAGGTGAACGCTGTCTTTCACCGGTTCTTGAATCACCGGCGCGGTCATCGCAATCTTTTGTCGAGCCTCATTATTGCCACTGATATAACTAATCAGTGGCCCAAACCCGACATTGCCGGCCCGCATGAAGTCACCTTCGACTTCAACCTGCATCAACACGTGGGCGGGATAGTTGCGAACCTGAAAATCTTGATAGTCGCGAACGATGGAAAACTGCTGTTTTTCGGTCATGGTCTGAGTGTAGACTGGAGTAATCGTTTTGCCGCTGGCCCATCTGGTCGGATGGCATCCAAAATCTGTGAGGTCCCTATGGGTTCAGTAATTAAGAAGCGCCGCAAGCGTATGTCTAAGAAGAAGCACCGCAAGTTGCTTCGCAAGACTCGCCACCAGCGTCGCAATAAGAAGTAAGTCGACCTCGGCTTACTCAACAAAAATCCCGCCAAGCATTGCTTCGGCGGGTTTCTTGTTTAACTGGCACTAGTCATGATTGGCAAGTTAGGTCACTTGGCCGGGGCGATAACCAAACCCAGCGCCAGGATGAAGATGCCCACCCCGGATGCCGCCGTCAAACCGCGGCGAACGCGAGGTTTTTGCAGCCAAACGTTGGCCTTCTTGATAGCGGCAACAATCAGCAGATACCAACTGGTTGAGATTGCAATCCAGATCAAACCGAAAATGGCTATTCCAAGGGTGAGATTGAAGTCTGCTGGAACATACTGTGGCAAAAATGCGAGAGCAAAAACCATGGCTTTGGCGTTTGTGATGTTGGTTAGAAAGCCCACTCTAAATGCCTTGCCTGCACTCTGAATCTCGCCAACCTCGAAGTCAAAGTTGTGCGTCTGAGTGCGCAGGCTCCAAAGGGTTTGAATGGCAATAAAAACCAAATAGGCAACTCCCGCCCACTTGAGCGCCTGATAGGCGAAGGGAGAAACTCGAAAGATTGCGCTGAGGCCGATCGCGCTGGCGAGTGTCCAAACCGCGAGACCCGTGCTGTTGCCTAAGATCGAGAGTCGGGCGACCGCAGCCCCTGATATGAGGCCCTGGCGCAACACCATGGCCATGCCCTGCCCGGGCACAATCGAGATAAAGATTGCCGTCAGGGCAAAGGTCGCAATATTTTGAAGCAAGTTTGGTCGACCCAGATGCTACTTATTGGCGCGTAGTTCGCGCTTTTTAAAGTCGAGAATCTTCCAGTCGGCGGCCTTGGCATATTTGGCCAGCTCTTTATCTGGGTTGACGGCAATCGCGTGACCGACGGCGGTCAACATCGGCAGGTCGTTGAGGCTGTCGCTGTATGCATAGCTGCGCTTGAGGCTAATGTTGCGCTCTTTGGCCAATCTTCTGATGGCCTTGCGCTTTGCCTTGCCGTGCAGGGGCTCACCAACCAGCTTGCCGGTGAGGATGCCATCCTTGCGCTCAATGACTGTGCCGAGGCCGCCGGTCAGGCCGAGTCGTTCGGCGATCACCTCAGCGATTTCCATCGGCGTTGCTGTTACCAGCCAAACCTCGCGCCCCTCGGCAATGTGCTGCTTTGCCAGCCTCACCGTCTCTGGCCACAACTTTGGGCAGATGAACTTGTCATAGACCTCAGTGGTTAGCGCGGCTAGTTCATCAGCCTTGTGGCCTTCAATGAGGCCGAGTGCGCGGTCTTTGATGTCGTCGACTGTCTTGGCGGTTTCGCCGCGGGCGATGAAGCGGGCCTGTTGCCACGCGAAGCGCCAGAAATCTTGACGGCTGAAGAAACC
>CAIPNT010000058.1 GCA_903866485.1 uncultured Micrococcales bacterium
ACGACAGATCTGCAACCACGTTCAGTGAGTGACCGCCACCGGCTGCCCATCCCGGCACCAGCGCGATGACCACCTTTGGCATGAAGCGAATTAGGCGCTGAACCTCAAGGATGTGTAGGCGGCCATTTCGAGCCGGGTCGATGGTTTCGGCAGTTTCACCCTCGGCATACTTATAGCCGTCACGACCTCGAACACGCTGGTCGCCGCCCGAGCAAAACGCCCAGCCGCCGTCTTTAGCCGACGGACCGTTTCCGGTTAGCAAAACCACTCCAACGCGAGAATCCATGCGAGCGTGGTCGAGGGTTTGATGCAACTCATCCACGGTCTTTGGCCTAAAGGCGTTGCGCACCTCAGGACGGTTGAATGCAATGCGCACTATGCCCAGTTGATTGTGCTTGTGATAGGTGATGTCTTCGAGCTGTTCAAAGCCAGGCACCTCGCGCCAGATGCTCGAATCAAAGATTTCAGAAACCTGCTTGGTCATGGGTCAAGCCTATCTAGTTGAGGTGTTTGAAGGTGCGCTCGAGACGTTCAATCCACCAGTCGATGCGGTGATCTTCTGCCTGAAAAATATCGAGCTTGCTTGGGTCAACCGCAACGCGTCGAACATCAATAAAACCATCCACCGGGATGATTGGTTCGCGGGTGACGTCGCCGGCCAAAAGTGCACCGGTGCCGAGACCGCAGTCGAATGCCAATCCACCTGGCGCGGTGACGCCGTTGCTTGATGCCGGCCCGTGCAAGGGCAAAGCTGCTGCTAGGTGCGCGCCCATCGATAGGCCAACAGAAGAGTCAAGTGCGCTAGAGATAACCACTGGAAGGGCTGCCTCGGCAGCCACCTGCAAAGCCCGCCAAATGCCACCGAGCGGGGCGGCTTTCAACACCAAAATATCGGCGGCGCCGGCCTGGGCAACCGCGATCGGGTCTGAGGCTTTGCGCACCGACTCATCCGCGGCAATTTTGACGCCGTTTTTGTCATTCGCACCGATGCCGGCCTTGATTAGGCGCAGCTTTAGTTCGGCCATTTCGGCGATGGTTGCCACCGGCTGCTCAAGATAGTCGAGGTCAACGCCGTTTTCAACCATTGCCCCGGCGATCGCCAACGCTTGCTCAACCGAATAACCGCCGTTGGCGTCGAGACGAATGCGCGCATCGCCGAAGGCCTGGCGAACCGCCCAAACACGGTCGAGGTCATCCTGCATATTTTGACCGGGCTCGGCGACCTTGATTTTTACAGTGGCGAACGAACCAAATCGGGCCAGCACTTTTTCGACCTCGGCCGAAGCAACTGCGGGCAGCGTCGCATTTACCGGTATGGCCTCACGGCGCAAAACCGGCAGCTCGGCGTGCGCAAATTCGACTGCTGCGGCAAGCCAAACCGCGGCCTCTTCGTCGGGATACTCGAGAAACGGAGACCACTCGGCCCAACCGTTTGAACCCTCGAACAGCATCATTTCGCGCTGAACCACGCCGCGAAATCGGGTGCGCAGCGGCAGCGAAACCACCCGAGCCGAAGCCAGGATGTCGTCTAGCGCAACTGTCGCCATTGCTTATTTCAAGCCGCTGTAAACGTGCAGACCCTTGAAGAACAGGTTCACCACGGTGAAGTTAAACAGGATGGCTACGAAACCAACCACGGCCAACCAGGCCGAACGCTTGCCATTCCAACCGCGAGTTGCGTTTGCGTGCAGGTAGCCCGCATAGATGGTCCAGATGATGAAGGTCCAAACCTCTTTGGTGTCCCAGCCCCA
>CAIPNT010000059.1 GCA_903866485.1 uncultured Micrococcales bacterium
AGCTCGACCGGTGGCGTCATCACCAGCGCGGGTGTCTTGTTGGCCGCAGTCTTTGCCGTGCTTGGCGTGCTGCCCCTGGTTGCCTTGGCTCAGATTGGTGTCATCGTGTGCATCGGTGTATTGCTAGACACCCTGTTGGTGCGCACGGTCATTGTGCCTGCCTTGGCGTTCATCGCAGGCAAGCGTTTCTGGGCGGGTTTTGGCCGCAACCAGATCGCCGACTAAAAGTCGCTTTAAAAAACTAAGGGTTCAGTCCGAAGACTGAACCCTTAGTTTTTTAGCTAGTTATTTGCCAAGCCCGGCTAGGGTCTGGTTCAAGGTTGCCGATGGGCGCATGGCCGCATCAACCTTGGCAGCGTTTGGATAGTAGTAGCCGCCGATTTCAACCGGCTTGCCCTGAACAGCAATCAGTTCTTCGACAATCTTCGACTCGTTGGCAACCAGGCTGGCTGCGAGGTCGGTGAAAGCCGCAGCAATCTCGGCATCATCTTTTTGACCAGCAAGCTCTTGCGCCCAGTAAAGGGCGAGATAGAAGTGGCTGCCTCGGTTGTCGATTGTGCCAATCTTGCGACCAGGTGAGCGGTCTTCTTCGAGGAAGGTTCCGGTGGCGCGGTCGAGGGTGTCAGCTAGAACCTTTGCCTTGGCGTTGCCAGTGGTCACCGCTAGGTGCTCGAACGAAGCCGCGATGGCAAAGAACTCACCTAGTGAATCCCAGCGCAAATAGTTCTCTTCGAGAAATTGTTGAACGTGCTTTGGAGCCGAACCTCCGGCGCCGGTCTCAAACAAGCCACCACCGTTTAGCAGCGGAACGATAGATAGCATCTTTGCGCTGGTGCCAACCTCAAGGATCGGGAACAGGTCGGTGAGGTAGTCGCGCAACACGTTGCCGGTGACCGAAATCGTGTCTAGGCCGCGACGGATGCGTTCAAGCGAATAGCGGGTTGCGGCCGCTGGAGCCATGATCTCGATGGTTAGGCCGTTGGTGTCGTGGTCGGCCAAATAGCGGTTGACCTTGGTGATTAGCTCTGCATCATGCGCGCGAGTGGCGTCAAGCCAGAAAATCGCTGGCACGCCCGTTGCGCGGGCGCGAGTGACAGCAAGCTTCACCCAGTCGCGAACCGCTACATCTTTGGTTTGGGTTGCACGCCAAATGTCACCCTTGGCAACCTGGTGCGAAAGCAAGACCTCGCCCTGTGAGTTGACCAAGTCGACACGGCCGTTTGCCTGAATCTCGAAGGTTTTGTCGTGGCTGCCGTATTCTTCGGCTGCCTGAGCCATCAAGCCAACGTTTGGCACCGAGCCAATGGTTGCAGGGTTTAGCGGACCATTCTCGATTACATCTTCGATGGTTGCCTGGTAGACACCAGCGTATGACGAGTCTGGGATGACCGCTAGGGTCTCGTCTTCGCCGCCGTCGATGCCCCACAGCTTGCCACCGTTGCGAATCAATGCCGGCATTGATGCGTCAACAATCACGTCGGATGGCACATGAAGATTGGTGATGCCCTTGTCGCTGTTGGTATAGCTGAGGCGTGGGCCCTGGCCAAGTGCCGCGTTGAATTCGGCGGCGATCTGGTCTCCATCAGCAACTGCGGCTAGGCCGGCCATGATTGAAGCCAAACCATCGTTGGCGCTCAACCCGGCTGCGGCAAGCGCATCGCCATGCTTCGCGAAAACGTTGGCGAAGAAAGCCTTGACTACGTGACCAAACAAAATTGGGTCGCTGACTTTCATCATGGTGGCCTTTAGGTGCACCGAGTAGAGCACATCGTCGGCCTTGGCCAGTGCGAGCGTCTCGTTCAAGAATTCGTCAAGAGCGGCAACGTTCATAAACGTTGCATCGACGATTTCGCCTGCCAGAACCTTTAGACCCTTTTTGAGGTCGGTAACCGAGCCGTCTTCGGCAATGTGGCGAATGTCTAGAACATCATCTGCTGAAAAAACCACCGACTTCTCGTTTGAAAAGAAGTCATCCTTGCTCATTGTGGCCACGCGAGTTTTTGAACCGGCCGCGAATGGCTTGTTCGTGTGTGGGTGCTTGCGAGCATAGGCTTTGACCGAAAGCGGTGCGCGACGGTCACTGTTGCCCTCGCGAAGCACTGGGTTCACCGCGCTGCCCTTGACCTTGTCATAGCGCTTGCGAGCTTCGCGCTCGTCGTCATTGGTTGGCTCGTCTGCATAGTCAGGCACGGCAAAGCCAAGCGCCTGAAGTTCGGCGATTGCTGCCTTAAGTTGAGGAATCGAAGCCGAGATGTTTGGCAGCTTGATGATGTTTGCCTCAGGGGTCTTGGCTAGGTCTCCAAGCTGAGCAAGGGCATCGACAACGCGTTGATCGGCGGTTAGGTGGTCTGAGAAGACCGCAAGGATGCGAGCCGCGAGTGAAATGTCGCGAGTTTCAATGTTTACATTGGCCGCGGAGGCATACGCCTGCACAATCGGAAGAAGTGAAGCCGTAGCCAGTGCTGGGGCTTCGTCTGTGTGGGTGTAGTAAATGGTTGATTCGTTCACGGCGTTGTGTTCTCCGGTCTAATGCGTAGTTGCTATGTTGTCAAGACTACCGCTTGAGCCACACCGTTTGATCGGCTACAAGCGCGTGGCCAGCGGCCATGCCCTCTAAGCTCGATGCGATTATTTGGCCCTCCGGCAGAGTGATTGGCTCATGGCCAAAGTTGTGAACCACCAGGATGTCGCCATTGCGGAAACCCAGCGATTGTTCGCCGACAAATTCGGCCACCCACTCAAACGAGCCCTCGCCGAGCTTTAGCTGCTTGCGCAGTTTGAGCGCGTGCTTGTAGAGCTCGAGGGTCGAACCCGCGACTCCAGCTTGCCGGTCACGCGAATATTCGGCATAAATCTCGGGCTGCGGCAACCAGGACTTGCCGGTGGCGTTGAAGCCGTTGGCGGCGCCAATCCCGGCCTGCCATGGCAGTGGCACGCGACAGCCGTCGCGGCCAACGCGTGCTCCCTTGGTGCGATAAAAGGTTGGGTCTTGGCGAAACTCTGCGGCCAGGGTGGTGTGTTCGGGCAAGCCCAGCTCTTCACCCTGATATAGATAAGACGATCCCGGCAGCGCCAGCATCATGAGAGTTGCACCTCGTGCCCTGCGCAAACCGAGTTCTCGGTCTGGTTGCGGGTCTAGGGGGCCGACTCCATCGCTATCGGTCGGCTTGATTTTGAGGCCGCCAAAGCGGCTGGCGTGACGAATCACGTCGTGGTTGTTGAGCACCCAGGTGCTAGGTGCGCCAACCCCATCAAATGCCTCGAAGCTCTCGTTGATGTTGTCGAACAACACCTTGGCACTCCACTCGCTGTTTAGAAAGCGAAAGTTGAAGGTTTGGTTGAACTCGTCGTGACGAACCCACTTGGCCATGAATGAGAGCGGCAATACATAGGCTTCGCCGCACATTGCTCGGTTGCCCTCATAGCTGTCAAGAATTTGACGCCAACGTCTAAAGATCGGGTGCACCTCTTCTTGAAACCACATTGGCGGGCTAGCTTCGCCCTCGATGAAGCCGGCACCTGCCCGGTCAACGTCTGGGTGATCTGGCAGACCGGCCGCCTTGGCCATGGCGTGCGGTTGGTCAACTCTAAAACCGTCGACGCCTCGGTCGAGCCAGAAGCGAAGGATGTCTTCGAAGGCCTCCTGAACCTTTGGGTTTGACCAGTTAAGATCTGGCTGGCTGCTGTCAAACAGGTGCAGAAACCACTGGCCCGGGGTGCCATCCGAGTTGGTGGTGCGAGTCCAGGCTGGGCCACCAAATAGGCTCAACCAGTTGTTTGGTGGAAGGTCTCCGGTGGCACCTTGACCAGGCCTGAAGTGATAAAAGTCGCGCTCTGCGCTGCCCTCGGGCGAACCCAAAGCCGCCTGAAACCAGCGGTGTTGATCGCTGGTGTGGTTTGGCACGAGGTCAATCAGAATGCGCAAACCAAGTTCGTGAGCTCGATCAACCATTGCGTCAAAATCGGCAAGCGAGCCAAAGATCGGGTCGACGTCGCAATAGTCAGAAACGTCATAGCCGGCGTCTTTTTGGGGTGAACGCATAAACGGCGACAACCACACAGCGTCGATGCCAAGCCAGGCAAGCGAATCGAGACGGGATGTGATGCCCGGCAGGTCGCCCAGACCGTCGCCATCAGAGTCGGCGAATGAACGCGGATAGACCTGATAAATGACGGCCGAACGCCACCATTCCGCGTCTAGCTTGGCTGCGTGCTTTGGTGCGCTAGAGATGTCCATCCATGAAGTTTAGAGCTTGATCCAGACAACTTGGTCGTGCTGCAGCTCGTTCTCTGCCGTGAGGTCGTGCTGTGTTGTGACCAGCACCTCGCCGGCCGGCAGAGCAACGGCATCTGGGCCAAAGTTGAAGATCACCAAGACGCCATTGTTGACATAGGCGAGTGTGTTTTTGTCTTCAAAGTGCTCGGCCCAGCGAAACTCGCCAGAGCCCATCGAAAACGCCTTGCGCTCTTTGAGAAGTCTCTTATAAAGCTCGAGGGTTGAACCAGGCACACCCTCCTGTAGGTTGCGCGAGAAGGTGCGGTAGTTCTCTGGCTGAGGCAACCATGATTCGCCAGTGGTGTTGAAGCCGTTAGATGCGGTTTCGCCAGCAACCCAAGGCAGCGGCACACGACAACTGTCGCGACCAATGCGCTCGCCGTTGGTGCGGGCGATGGTTGGGTCTTGGCGATATTTGACGTCAAGTTGCCAGGCCTCTGGTAGCCCAAGCTCTTCACCCTGATAGAGGTATGACGAACCAGGCAGTCCGAGCATGAAAGCGGTAGCGGCGCGCGCTCGCAGCAATCCGAGTGCCTCATCTGGTGCTGGGTCGGATGGGTGAATTCCATCACCGGGGCGAGGGGTGTTCTCTTTGGCGATGCCCAAGCGGGTTGCGTGACGAATGCCGTCGTGGTTTGACAGCACCCAGGTGCTGGAGGCGCCAACCTTCGCGTATTCGATGATCGAGTCGGAGATGATCTTCTTTAGCGCGGCTGGTTCATAATCGCAGGTCATGTAGTCAAAGTTGAACGCCTGGTGATATTCGTCTGGGCGCACCCACATTGCAAGACGTGGTAGCGGGCTCATGGATGCCTCGGCGCAGAATGCGCGATCGTCAAACTCGTCAAGCACCCTTCTAAAGCGACGGATGGCGTCGTGCACTCCAGGCTGCCCCCAGTATGGAACCGCCTTTTCGGCTTCTTCGCGACCGAGATTGCTGATTGGCAGCTCGCGCATGTTGTGGTCATAGTTGGTGGCGTCAGGCAGACCAGCGCGCTTGACCATTCCGTGGGCCACGTCTACGCGAAATCCAGCGACGCCCTTGCGCAGCCAGAAACGCAAGATTTCGTCGAACTCCTCAGCAACCGCGGGGTTATCCCAGTTGAGATCTGGCTGGGTTGCATCAAATAGGTGCAAATACCACTGGCCGGGGGCGCCATCCGGGTTGGTGGTGCGAGTCCAGGCCGGGCCGCCAAAGATCGACTGCCAGTTGTTTGGTGGCAGCTCGCCATTTTCACCTTTGCCATCCAAAAAGTGGTAGTAGGTGCGCTCAGCCGAACCCTCTGGCGCGGCCATGGCTGCCTTGAACCACGCGTGCTGGTCTGATGTGTGGTTTGGCACGATGTCTACGATGATGCGAATGCCGAGGCTCTTGGCTTTTGCTAGCAAAACATCCAGGTCTTCGTTGGTGCCAAAGATTGGGTCAATTTTGCGATAGTCGCTGATGTCGTAGCCGGCATCTTTTTGAGGGCTCTCGAAGAACGGGCTAAACCAGATTGCGTCGATGCCAAGGTTGGCCAGAGAGTCAAGTTTTTGGGTTACGCCGGCGAGGTCACCGATGCCGTCGCCGTTGCTGTCTGCAAAGCTGCGCGGATAGATCTGATAGATGACAGCGGTGCGCCACCACTCTGCGTCAGGGCGGGCTGCGGCGATGATCGGGCTGTTCGTCATGGTTCAAACTTAGGCTAGAGGGTGCGATTTCAGGCCTTATTTAACTGAATCCCTGTAAGCGCTTACAACAGCGTCAAATAGCCAAAGTAAGCGCTTTCATGGCAAAAAACAAGTGTTATCAATCCGTTATCGAAAAAGTTTTCCAGCACTTACTGTAAGCGCTTGCAGGGTTGTTTACTTGTTATTAAGACTTTCGATCCGAAGTCCGACAAATGTTTTGAAAGGCATTTCATGAAAATCCGCAATCGTGGCATCGTCGCTGCATTTGCTGCAGCTGCATTGCTTGGAACCGGCATCGCTCCTGCGCTAGCAGACACCAAGACCATCAACATCTGGATGGATGACCAGCGTGGCGCTCAGTTGAGCCCAGTCTGGGATGGCAGCACCACCATCGCTCCGGGATACACCGTAAAGATCACCACTTTCGCTAGCCGTGACGCAATGATCTCAGCATGGGGTAAGGCAACTTCGGCTTCAGGCCCAGACATGATGTTCGACGCAGCGTCGAGCACCACCGACGCCGCAAAGAACGGTAAGGCTCTGCCAATCGTTTTGAGCAAGACCCAGAAGTCAGAGCTTCCTGCTGCTGCTCTTGGTTCGCTTTCATACCAGGGCGTTCAGTACGGTATTCCTGTCGACGTTGACACCACCACCATGTACTGGAACACCAAGTTTGGTCCAGCTCCAAAGACCTTCGCCGCTCTAGCTGCAACTTTCCAGAAGTACA
>CAIPNT010000060.1 GCA_903866485.1 uncultured Micrococcales bacterium
ACGTCCGTCGTCTTCGCACTCAGATCGCATTTTGCGAAAGGCTCCAAATGTTTGGACCAAAATCTGATCTGCGATTTTCAGCAGCAATAATTTCAATAACCCTTGCCCTAGCCGGCTCGGCTGCATTTTCGCAACCGGCAAACGCGAGCGACCCAGCCCTCAACGGTTCGGTTTCGTTTTTAGCCAGTAAGTTCGTTGGCGGCAAGGCATTAGACGGCCTTTCACCGGGCACCCCCGACTTTGGCTTCACCCTCGAGGCCATTTTGCAACGTCGTGCCGCCGGCCAACGCCTTAAGGTGGCGGGCGCAACCGATGCCTCACAAGACCTTTCAACCACAGTGAAAGCAATGCTTGCAGACACTACCGTGGCCAGCAAATCAGCGGTGTTTGGCTATGCCTATGACAGTTACAAAGCGCTAAAGCCCGGACTGGCTGGCAAGTTTTTGTTTACCTCTATTGCGGTTGGCGTGCCAAACGCGCCACTTCGCAATGCCATCGTGAGCGACTTCAAAAAGGCGATTGCCAAGGATGGCACCCTGGCAAATTCGAACGGGAACGCTTTTGACTATGCCTGGGCAGTGCTTGGACTTGGCGCGGTGGGCCAAGTGAAGTTGGCAGACATTTTGTCCGTCAAACTCTGCACACTGCAGCGGGTCGACGGCGGTTTTGGTCTCGATCAAACCGGCAACACCTCAACCAGCTCGGCAGACTCATCCGGGCTGGCCTTGCAGGCGTTTGCACTGGCCAAGCGCACCGGCAGCAAGGCCCAGTTAGCGCTCTATGCCAAGGCTATTCAAGCTGACCTCAGCTACCTAAAGAACACCGAGGTTGATGCCAACCATTGGGAATCATTTGGAGACTACGACGTCAACGGCAGCGCCTATGCCGCGATGGGATTGAAGGCGACCGGTGGAGCGATCGACTCAATTAGGGGTTGGCTGAAGTCGAAGATTGCCCCCGGTGGTGGGTTCATCACACCTTGGTCTAACGGCTCAGGTGACGTCTATGCAACAGCCCAGGCGATTGTGCCAGCGCTAGGCCTGAGCTATCTAAATCTTCTGCCATCGAGCAAATAGCTTGTGAAGCTCAACCTAAGAATCGCACTTATCGGCCTAATCGCGCTGGTCGCCATCGGTGGATTGCTGCGTGTTTCTAGCCCAATAGCCGACTTCTCGGCTGGGCACAAAACAGTTACCCTGGTGGTCGACTTCGGCTCGCAGTCGAACCGTCCAACCCTTGTCAAGCGGCTAACTGGGCTGGCTGCCTCGACGACCGGTTGGAGCCTGTTTTCGACGGCATCAATAGCGGTTGAAGGCACCACGCAGTATCCAACCGGGTTTGTTTGTCGCATCGATGGTTGGCCCCGACAAGCCGATGAAGCATGCAAGAACACTCCCGGAGTCAAAGGACACTGGGCCTATTTTGTTACCGATCAGCGATTTGGTCACGGATGGGTTTTGAGCGGACAGGGTGCGGCCCAACATGTTTCGAATTGTGGAGGTTGGGAAGGCTGGCTTTGGGTGGCCGAAGGCGCCAAGTTGTCAACACCGGGTGTCGCGCCAAAAGTAGACAGCTCAGATTGCCAAAAGTGAAACTCAACTCGCAATTAAACCCACTGAGCTGGTGGGCGCTTGCCGTCGCAATGGCGATTGCTGCTGCGGCCACTAAAAACGCGTTGTTTGAATTATTGATTTGCACGGTGTGCATCACCCTTTCGCTAGCGGTGGAAACCGCAGCAAGAAATAAAAAATCGCTTGGTTTTTATGTGACACTTGCCGGCTCGGTGATTGTGATCAGAGTGCTTTTTAGAGTGGTGTTCAACTTTTCATCAAACAGCACACCGGTGCTTTGGCACCTTCCGCTGTTGACCATGCAGGTTGGCGCACTTGGTTCGGTCAACTTTTTGGGCGATCTAAGTCTCGCAAGTCTTGTTGGCGCACTTACCGACGGACTTCGGCTCGCCGCAATCATGCTTAGCCTTGCGCTAGCAAACATACTCGGTGGCCCGCAGGCGCTGTTACGGGCAGCGCCGGCCGCACTTCACAGCATTGCCAGCGCGCTCGTGATTTCGTTGAACCTTGCACCACAGTTGGCTGCTAGCTTTGGCAGAGTTCGACGGGCAAGAAAGATTCGCGGTCGAAGTGAGCGAGTCTCGGCGCTGAGAAGCCTTTTTGTCCCCGTTCTGGAGGATGCCTTTGAGCGTTCGATGAACCTTGCAGCCAGCATGGATTCCCGAGGATTCGGCTACCGAGCATCCACCTCGATCACGGGCAAATACTGGCAACGGCTGTTGCTGTCGCTTAGTCTTTTCAGCGCCAGCGCCGCCATCTACTTTCTGCTTGCCACCGATTCAAGATTCTTTGGCCTGATTAGCTTTGCATTTTCACTGGTGTGCCTTTCGGCGGCTATCCGATTGACCTCCAAGACCATCAAAATAACGAGGCTTCACCCACAGAAATGGTCGGCAATAGATCTGTTCGTGCTGGTGACCTCGGCTGCGATTGTGCTGCTCGATCTCTTTGGCGGTATGCAGTGATCGACATTCGCAACCTAAGCTTCAGATATTTGAAAGATTCAAACTCGGTGCTGCAGCGTGTCAGCGCAAACCTCAACCCGGCGACCGTTACCTTGGTGTGCGGCGCAACCGGAAGTGGAAAATCCACCTTTATAAAGACGCTCAACGGGCTTGCACCAAACTTTAGCGGTGGAGAAATCTCGGGGTCGATAGCGATTGACTCGCTCGAGGTCATTGGCCAAAAACCGCACCAACTCGCCCACCTAGTCGGTTTTGTAGGCCAGAACCCTGAGCACACCTTTGTGGCCGAGACGGTCGAAGCAGAGTTAGCCTTTGGCATGCAGCAACTGGCCATTGAACCGGATGAAATGCTGCGACGAATAGCGGACGTTAGTGTGGCTCTAAACCTGAAGTTACTTCTTGAGCGCCACCCTAATGAGTTGAGCGGTGGCGAACAGCAGCGTGTTGCCATCGCTGCCGCACTTGTTGCAGGGCAAAAAATCCTATTGCTTGATGAGCCTACTTCGGCCCTCGACCCTGAAATGGTCTTCGAGTTTCTTGAAATGCTAAGCCAGCTGACTCGTGAGAGAAACCTCACCGTGGTGATTGCAGAACACAGAATTGAGCGCCTAGCCAGTGTGGTCGATCAGGCAATTGTTCTGTTTGACGACGGCACGGCCAAGGTTCAGACTTGCAACGAGGCGCTTGAGACTCTGAAAACTCTGGCGGCTGGCAAGGTTCGCTTCTCTGCTTCGCGAAACGATTCGACCCAAACCGCGCGCTTAGGCAAAGCCCGTGCGCAACTCTTTGAAAACCTAAGCCTCAGCTATGGCAAGCAGGTGGCACTTCACTCGACAGATATTCAACTTGAACATGCATCCATAACGGCGCTGATAGGGCCAAACGGTTCAGGTAAGACTAGCTTGCTGTGGGCAATTTGGGCTCAGGCTCAGCAAAGTGGCACACCAG
>CAIPNT010000061.1 GCA_903866485.1 uncultured Micrococcales bacterium
GGCGGCACCGTCTCCGATAGTGATATTGCCAATCAAAGTCGCTCCGGCGCCGATGATCACTCGATTGCCGACGGTCGGGTGTCGCTTCACAGACTCGAGGGTTTTGCCACCAAAAGTCACACCGTGATATATGTGAACATCATCACCGATAACGGCAGTCTCGCCAATGACAACGCCCATGCCATGGTCAATAAATAGTCGGCGGCCGATAGTGGCACCAGGATGAATTTCAACGCCTGTCCACAGGCGGGTGAAGTTGGAAAGAACTCGCGACAATGTTCGAAAGCCGCGCTTCCAAAACCAGTGGTTGACGCGGAACTGCCAGACAGCGTGAAGACCAGGCGAAGTCATAAACATCTCGAAACGAGTGTTTGTGGCCGGGTCACGCACTAAAGCTGCGTCAATGTCCTCGATTACTCGAGAAATCAAATTCTTTTGGGGCATTTAGTCCATCAGGTCAGAGTACAAAGCGGTTGAGAGGTATCGCTCACCGAATGAAGCCAAGATTACAACAATAATCTTGCCCGCGTACTCTGGGCGGTTAGCAATCTGGTTTACACCCCAAAGAGCTGCACCACCAGAAATGCCAGCAAGGATGCCTTCCTGGGTTGCTGCCGCACGTGCCCAAGCGAATGCTTCTTCGTTTGGAGCGTCTAGAACCTCGTCGTAGATGCCGGTGTTTAGCACCGGTGGGATGAAGTTTGCGCCGATTCCCTGGATAGGGTGACCGGCTGGTGATCCACCGGTAAGAAGTGGTGAAGCTGCAGGCTCAACCGCGATGATCTTGATCTCTGGGTTTAGCTTCTTTAGGGCCTCGCCAATGCCGGTGATGGTTCCGCCGGTGCCGATTCCGGCAACAACTGCGGCAACCTTGCCGTCGGTGTCATTCCAGATTTCTTGCGCGGTGGTGGTTGCGTGGATGAATGGGCCGGCTGGGTTCTCGAACTGCTTGACCAAGATTGCACCGGTCTCGGCTGCGATAGCTTCTGAGCGAGCAACCGCACCCTTCATGCCCTCTGGGGCTGGGGTTAGAACAAGCTCTGCGCCGTAGGCACGAAGTAGCGCACGGCGTTCCTTAGACATCGACTCAGGCATGGTCAAGATGACCTTGTAACCGCGGGCAGCACCAACTGCTGCAAGCGCGATGCCGGTGTTGCCCGAGGTTGCTTCAACGATTGAGCCGCCTGGCTTTAGCTCGCCAGATGCCTCGGCTGCGTCAACCATAGCGATTGCCAGACGGTCTTTGACCGATGAGGTTGGGTTATAGAACTCCAGCTTCGCAGCAACTGTTGCCTGAGACTCAGGGTAAAGGCGGTTCACTCGAACTAGCGGAGTGTTTCCGAACGCTGCGGTGATGTCGTTAAGAATCGGCATAGTGTTCCTTTTTGTTTGTTCTAAATCTGGGATGAAGTTTTTTAGTTGAAAGCCGTAAAAACCGTTTCGTGCAGCTTTTGGTTTGTTGCCAGAACGCTCGAAGAATCTTCGGTAAGCGGGCCATTCAGTGCGCTAAAAGTCCCACCAGCAAGTTCAACAATAGGCACCAGGGCTGCGATGTCGTAAATCTTCAAGTCATGTTCCGTAACAATGTCTAGGGCGCCTTCAGCGAGCAACATGTATGAATAGAAATCGCCGTACGCGCGGGTTCGCCAGACCTTGCGAGACAGTTCGAGAAGTTCTGGTAGCTGCCCCGATTGATCCCACAACTGCAGGTTGTTATAAGACAGGGATGCGTTCGCGAGGTCGCCGATTGCCGACACCTTGAGGATGCGCTCTGAACCATCAATATCACGAGTCCAGGCGCCAATCTCGGGGGCGGCCCACCAGCGGCGACCGAGCGCCGGGGCAGAAACAACCGACAAGACAACCTTGCCCTCTACAGACAAGGCAATCAGGCTTGCCCAAACCGGAACACCGCGCATGAAGTTTGCAGTTCCATCAATTGGGTCGATGATCCAGGTGCGTTTTGGGCCATCCGTGGCCCCTTCGGAGTTGCCGAACTCTTCGCCAATCAGCGCGTCATTTGGTCGCGCTTCGGCCAGCTTTGCCTTTAGCGCCTGTTCAACCGAACGGTCGGCGTCGGTCACTGGGCTGGCATCTGGCTTGGTCTCAACGTGAAGATCTTGCGCGCGAAAACGGTCGAGCGAAATCGCATCGGCAATTTCGGCGAGCTCGAGGGCCAGGGCTAGATCAGCTTGGTGAGTCATGGCTGCAATTCTATTCAGAGTCGGTGGAGCGCTTTTCGAATGGGTCTGCGTGGGTGGCAAGCGATGCCATCAGGCGACGCAGCGAGTCAACACGGTGCGCTCCAGAATCTCCAAGTGCACCGTTGGCGATTGCGACATCTAGTTCACAGTCAGGTGCATCGGCTAGGTGACTGCAATCGCGAGGGCAGGTTTCGATGACGTGCCAAAGGTCTTCGAATGAACGCAGGATGTTCTCTGGCTTGACGTGGCCGAGACCGAACGAACGAACGCCCGGTGTGTCGATAATCCAGGCGTCACTCAGTTGAATCGCTCGAACCGACGATGACGTGTGGCGACCGCGACCTGTCACTGCGTTCACTCCGCCGGTGGCGCGAAACTGGTCAGGCGCGAGCGCGTTCACCAGCGTAGATTTTCCAACACCCGAGTGGCCGACCATCACGGTGGTATTACCGGCAAGAAGCTTGCGCAATTCATCCACTGATGGGTCATCCGAGCGGTTCTTAATAACAGGAATGCTCAACCCCTCGAAGTTCTTCAAAAAGTCGGCTGGGTCGGCAAGGTCAACCTTTGTGATCACCAAAATCGGCTTCAAACCTGCGTCATAGGCTGCAGCGAGATAGCGGTCAATGAGGCGGGTGCGTGGTTCTGGATTGGCAATCGCAACCACAATTGCCATCTGGGTCGCATTCGCGACGATAACTCGCTCTACTTGGTCTGAATCGTCTGCGCTGCGGCGGAGTAGCGAAGTGCGCGGCTCTACGCGCACGATGCGGGCCAGCGCACCGACTGTTTCTGAGGTGTCACCCGAAAGTGCAACTCGGTCACCAACTACGGCTCCGGTCTTGCGAAGTTCTTTACCCATGGTCGCTGTAATCACACGCTCATCACCTTCGAGCAGGATGTGATATCGCCCCATATCGACACCGGTTACCAGGCCAATCAGGGCTTCTTTATATTCGGGACGCTTTTTGGTGCGGGGCTTATTGCCCTTTGGGTTAGGCCGAACTCGCACATCCGACTCATCCAAGTCATTTTGACCTGGATCTGGCTCATAGAGCCAACTCAAGCGATGCCCAGCATCTTTAGCCACAGCTGGTCAAAGTTGGGCATGGTTTTTGCGGTGGTTGTAATGTCTTCGATTTCGATGCCCGGCACGCGAAGTGCAATAATTGCGCCGGCAGTTGCCATTCGGTGGTCTTCATAGGTTTGCCACAGTGCCGCGTGAAGGTTGTTGCTCGGGTCGATTTCGAGACCATCCGGGGTTTCGCGAGCGATGCCACCAATGCGGTTGATTTCTGCAGCCAACGCGGCCAAACGGTCGGTTTCGTGGCCGCGCAGGTGTGCTACACCACGGATTACGGTTGGGCTGTCGGCCAAAGTCGCAAGTGAGGCAATCACTGGTGTCAATTCGCCGCCAATAGAAAGGTCGATATCGATGCCGTGAATCTGACCGGTTGAGGTGATGGTGAGCCCCTCGGCCGACCGCGAAATGCGGGCTCCCATTTGCTGCAGGATTCCGTCGAACTCGTCGCCAACCTGAGTTGTCGAATCTGGCCAACCGGCGATGGTCACCGAACCTCCAGCGACCATGGCAGCTGCCAAGAATGGGCCGGCATTTGAAAGGTCGGGCTCGATGGCCACAATTCCGCCAGATATTGGGCCGGGCGAAACCGTCCAGGTTGGCAGCCCGTTGACGCCGTCTAGGTTTGAACTCGTGACCTCTACACCGCGCTTTGCTAGGCAGTCGAGTGTCATCTCGATATGTGGCATCGATGGCAGGTGTTGGCCATCGTGGTGCAAAGTGATGCCCTGTTCATAACGGGCTGCGGCAAGCAAAATACCCGAGACAAATTGGCTCGATGCCGATGCGTCGATGGTCAAGTCTCCACCGCGCACGTGACCGGTGCCGTGAACCGTAAATGGTAAAGCAGCGTCGCCTTCATCGGTAACCTCAACCCCGAGTGCCCGAAGTGAGTCGATGGTCGTGTGCATCGGGCGGCGTCGTGCTGCGAGGTCACCGTCGAAGCGAATGTCGCCGCTGGCAAGCACAGAGATTGGTGGAACAAATCGCATCACAGTTCCGGCTAGCCCGCAGTCAATGGTGGCAGGGCGGCTAAAAGCGCCGGGGTTAACCTCGAGGTCACCATTTTCGAGCTGGTTGATTTCGGTGCCAAGCAGGCGCAGCGCCTCGATCATGAGAGCCGAGTCTCTCGAGGCAAGGGGAGCGGTTAGCAGTGTCGACTCGCTGGCCAGCGCAGACAGCACCAGTTCGCGGTTAGTCAAAGACTTCGAGCCGGGCAGCGAAACGGTAGCGTTTAGCGACGCTTTGGCTTGGGGTGCGAGCCATGGTTGGGAATACGAAGTCTCAGTCATCGGTTCAAATTTACCATGACGAGTTTTGCACTTACTGGGTCGGCTCGCTACGGGCGGCGGCTAGACTCAAATCCAATGAATTCACAGACTAGCAAAGCCGACCAGGCACGCATTCAGGCCTTCGAGCAGCAGGCGCTGCCTTTGATGCCGCAACTCTATGGCGCCGCTCTTCGGTGGACTAGAAACCCCTCTGATGCTGAAGACCTTGTTCAAGAGTCATTCGCCAAGGCCTTCGTCGCCTGGGGGCAGTACCAGCAA
>CAIPNT010000062.1 GCA_903866485.1 uncultured Micrococcales bacterium
CCCCCAACCTTCTGATCCGTAGTCAGATGCTCTATCCATTGAGCTACAAACGCGAGGAGGATTAGATCAAAGCTTGCTTTAGATCTCATCCGACGAGCGATTTGCCGAGCCTGAAAGGCGAGGACAAACGCACATCTCTTGCATTGCTAGTTGGAACCTTATTGCCGAGGCAACTTTAGAAGTTTACTCGCTCAAGCCGAACTTGTAAACCCCGCGCCTAGACTTAGCGAAGCACCTTGACGAGCACCTGTGTGTTCACCGGCATAAACGTGCCGTTGCCCTGGTTGGTGAGCGTCAGTTTGCAGACACCCGCAGCCTTGGCCGCGGTGACGTTGTAACCACTGGCCGAGGTTGAAACCTTGCAACTGCCTGAAGCCGATGCCTTTACCGCCAAACCGGCCGGAATGACCTTGCCGAAGCTGAACTTAGCCCCAACCTTTACCGACTTCGGAATCTTCAACCCGGCCACGTTCTGCACGCGTAGATCAACCGGAATGTGAGTCGGCGTTGGCGCTGGCATAACGACGGGTGCGGCCGTCGGTGCCGGTGTAGGTGTAGCCGTTGGGCTTGGGCTAACCAAAATGGTCACCAAGGTGCTGATGTTGCAATCTGCGGCAGAAGTTGCCCCACTTGTTGCCGTTGTCTTGTCTATAGGGCAGTCGGTGTATGACGTTGCACCCGTAGTTGCCACATAGGTGCCAGCAGGCGCGGGCAAACAGGCCGTTTGCTCAGTAAGCGGCTGATAAGTGCCGAGTGCACACTCTGCCTGAGATGCACTCTGGATGTCTGCAACGTAATGACCTGCCGACGCGAGCGTGCAGGCGCCCTGACCCGGGCCAGAATAAGTGCCGGCATGACATGGAAGTGCGACAACCGAATTGACTGGGGCATACCTGCCCGACTCGCTTTGCAGGCAGGCAATTAAACCGTAAAACGCTGCGAAGGTTCCTGCAGGGCAGACGATGGGGGCCGTCGCACCGGGCTGGTTCTGATATGTGCCGGGCGGAGTAAGTAAGCAGGTTACGCCTTCAGAAACGGATGCGTATCCGGTGCTCGAATACGATCCAACGTCACAGGTAATGGCATCCGACGGCGTTGCTGCTGCCGAATTCGCAAATGAAAACGCAGCGACAAGTGTGACTGCGGCAATGGCCAGCCTGGCAAGAATTTTGTTCACAATACTAAGCTATCGCTTTCCCTGGATCCTTTAGAAGTTGGCTTGAATCACAACACGCCGGTTTTTGTATTGATCAACCACACTCACCGGGTTTGTACCGCCCTTGCCGATTGCGGTCCACTTGGCGACAATGCCCTTCGACTTCAGGTATGCCTCAACAGCCAGCGCACGCGACTTGGCCAAAGCGAAGTTAGCGACCTTGACCTGCGCCGACTTGGCGTCGGTTTCGGTGTAACCAAAAATACTGATCGACTTGGCGCCCTTGACGAAAGCCTTGAGGTGGTCGAGTGAACGCTTTGCGTCTTTGCTCAGCACTGAACTTCTGAAGGCAAAGAGAAAACCGCTCAAAGTCATTTGCTTTTGCGAGGTCGTTTCAACCGTTGCACCGACAACATCGTTGTCAACCAGTGAGAAATATGCGGTCTGGGTGATTGCTTTGCCATCCGGGGTAATGCCGGTAAGCACCAACGAGTGTTTGCCGGCTGGCAAGAGGCCCTTGGTTTGCAAATCGAGTTTCTGATCGAAATTGCCGCTCGCATCTGTGACGCCCTTGAAGACATTCAACGGGCTTGAGTGCAGCACCAAGGTGTAAGCCGAAGATGGTGCAAGACCGCCACCGTTGATGGCCACTTTTTGCCCAGAGAGCTTTGCGCCAACGGCGAGGTCTAACATCAGTGCAATGTGGGCCGAACTTGACTGACCGCCCTTGGCCTCTGTGTCATACGTATAAACAGCGTCCGCGTGCAGCTGCCCAACCAAAAGCGAAATTCGCAAAGTGCCGACACCGGGCGGCATAACCAAGGTCACACGAGTGCCGTCGCCGTTGATTGAATAAGACGACTCAGGCAGCATGTTCGATCCGAGCATGATGCCGGTTAGAGCACCAAAACCGCTGCCTGTTATGACCACCGTGTTGTGACCGGCTTCGGGGCCGTGGGCCGGCGCAATTGCTTCGATAACCGGGGCACTGATTGAAGGTTGCCCGCCGGCAGAGTAACCGGCAGCGTGGTAGGTGTATGTTGTTGTCGTTTCAAGGAGACCGGCAACTAGGGTCAGGTCTTGGGTTCCCGCCCCCGCCGGTGCAACGAACGAAACCTGGGTACCGTCGCTGTTAACGGTGAAACCTGAAACATCGATTGGTGTGGTTCCGAGCACAATGCTGGTTAGCGCGGCCAAGCCAGTGCCGGTGATTATGACGGTGTTGCCGCCGGTCTCAGGGCCACTCGCCGGTGCTATTGCAGTTACAACTGGGGGCGCATCCGTGCCACCATTATTTGGCACTAGGCTCACCGGAATGTAGGGGGCGTCGTATGCGTAAGTTGTGTCGGCCTCTGCCTGGCCGGCATTCAACGCAATGTCCAAACCGCCAATGCCTGGAGGCGCCACGAATGAAACTTGTGTGCCGTCACCGTTCACCGTGAAGCTTGGCCTTCGCAAAGTCTTGTCACCCAAACTAATGCTGGTCAGCGCTCCGAAGCCCGTTCCGGTTATAACTACCGTGTTTCCACCGACCTCTGGGCCATGCGCTGGATACACGGATGTAATCACTGGAGGTACGTCGGTGATGATAAGTGTTCCAGCGATGTACTTGACCACCGAAGCATACGGAATGGTCGAGGTCTGGGTTAGTGAACCTAGTTTTGGAACGATTCGGTAGGTGCCTATCACCGTAGGTGCGCTCGACAACAATGTGTTGCCTTGGTAATAGTCAAAGCTGACGCCGTCGAAGCTATCGCCGCTGATGACGCCGGTCGTCGAATAGCTCGGGTTCAATGAAGAACCCACGGCAACCTTCAAGTCGTCGGCGACAATCGAAATCGGAATCTCCGAGGCAAAGATCTTGATTGTCACTGTCTCAGTTGTCGAAGGGCTCTGGTGAAACGAGATGCCGGCGTTGTAGTTTGCACTTGCAGCCTGAGTTGCCTGTATCACGCAGTCACCTGCAGCAACTGGGGTCACGGTGGTTCCGCTAACTGTGCAGACATTGGTGTTCTTGGAGACCAGAACTGGAGTGGCTGAGCCAGCTTGTGCGATCGGGGCTTGGCCGGTTCGCACGTCTGTAGTTGTCACAGTTAAGTCAATAGGCGTCGCAGGCTGACCATTGATCAAGACGGCCGTGTCAACGGATGAAACCACTTTCAAAATGTCGGTGGCCTTATCGATAGAACCTGTCATCGGCATGGTCGGGTTGGTGATGAAGTAGTCATTTGCAAACGAACTCGAAAGAACAAATGGTCCGTTGAGCGATATTGCCTTGCCAGTTGCCGCGGTTTCATCTGCAAATGTTGCACTAGCGGCAAATGTCGGGTCTAGCGTCGGAGTCTCGCCGGCTACCGCGCCAGACACGGTGATTTGGCCAAGTATCACAGTTCTGGTGCCATCGTAGAATTTTCGTGCCGCTACGCTGCCCAATGTGAGTGGGGCTGGGTTTATTTTGAGATTGAAAATGCCAAACTGAGGGGCATATAGGCCA
>CAIPNT010000063.1 GCA_903866485.1 uncultured Micrococcales bacterium
AGACGTGTGCTCTTCCGATCTGATCGCGATGTTCTGCCAGATCCGATGTTGAACGACCTAGGTCTGCGGTTAAAAAAACTTGGTGCACGAGTTGAAATGTCTGTTTCGCCTGGGCTTCCGTTGGTTGCAAGCTATGCCAAGTCGGCGGCGGTCATTGCCCCAGACTGGTCGCTTCAGGGTGAGAATCGAAGCGAGAAATTTAGAATCCGACCTGGGTTACTGACCGCACTTGGCTGGCGTTACATCCGGGTTCACAGCTTCGAACTATTCTCTGACCCGCAGGCAGTTGCCGTGCGAATCGCACAAGAAATTGGTTTGAATGTTGCAGTGCAACCGCTGCCGCTTTTTGATGCTGCCGACAGGGCATTCGAAGACAGTGACGTTGCTTGGGGTGACCGAGGTGACTCAAACGACGCCAGGTTAAGGGCAGACAAGCCGCCTCACTGGGGTTAGTCGCTTTTGCCGCTGCTAGAACCGGAGTCGTTGCGGTAAAAACCGCTGCCCTTGAAAGTCACTCCGACTTTGCCGAAAACTTTGCGCAACTCTCCGCCGCACTCGGGGCATTTGGTTAGTGCCGCTTCAGAAAATGACTGCTGCACATCAAAGGTGTGCTCGCATGCTTTGCAGACATAAGAGTAGAGAGGCATAGCTCTAGTTTAACCGGTCGGTGAAGCGGGTCAGCCCATCCTCGGTGACTACGGCATCAACGGGCTGATCGTGCGCCTCGATAGGCACTGCGTCGAGAAGCTCGTCTCTAAACACCAGTGCAACCACAGGGGCCGGTTGTTTCAAGGCGGACAGTGCGCGATCGTAATAGCCTTTGCCTTTGCCGATGCGGTGGCCTTTGCCATCAACGCCCAGTGCCGGAATCAAAATAAGTTGCGCTTTCGCGAGGTCAGCCGCCTTGCCAACCGGTTCGGCAAATCCGAACATGCCCTCACTGGTCTCGCCGTCAAATTCGACCCAACTGAGTGAGCCGTTTGGGTGAGAAACCGGCGCTAAAACCGTTAGCTCATTTTCGATTGCCCAGTCGATAAAGAGCTCTGTGTCTGGCTCACTCTGCATCGCCAAATAGGTGGCCACGGTTGTCACCCCGAGCTCGAGGCACAATTCGGCGAGGTGAACGCAAAAACGCTCCGCGGCCTCGGGGTCATAGCTGCGACCGGCGCGGCGACTCTTCAACTCGCGTCTTAGTTCGAGTTTTTGCACCTGCAAGTCATCCATGCGACTAATCTTGCCATCGTGGCTATGTCTTTTGCGCTAACTCATCAATCGGTGACCGTGAGGTTGCTGCGCACACGCGATGCAAAGAAACTCGAACGACTCATCCTGGGCAACCGTGAGTGGCTGCGACCGTGGGAGGCCACCAACCCGTTTGGCCCGAATTCGTTTGATGTGAAGGCCATGGTCAAGGGCCTTGTGCGTCAAATTGAAGAGCAGTCTGGTTTGCCGTTTTTGATTGAGGTGGATGGCCAAATCGCCGGACAGCTCAACGTTGCCAACATTCTGTATGGCTCTGTCAGCAGTGCTGTGATTGGTTACTGGGTTGTGCCCGAGGTTGCCGGCAGGGGAGTGACCCCAACCGCAGTTGCCCTTGTGGCTGATTATTTGTTTAGCGCAATTGGTTTGCATCGAGTCGAGATAGATATTCGCCCAGAAAACATCTCGTCGCTGCGTGTGGTTGAAAAACTGGGCTTTAGGTATGAGGGCCTCAAGCGCAATTACATTCATATCAACGGTGCCTGGCGTGACCACTATGTTTTTGCTCTCACCTCAGAAGAGGTTGCCGGTGGGGTCTTGGGTCGCTGGATATCCGGGCGGGTGGCGGTCCAAAATTATCCCTGGACCGGTCAAATTGAAAATCAAATTAAACACACCGAATTAAATGCCGATGACTTCGGCAGCTGAAACATATCTTTGAGATATGAACTTTCCAGGATCCGGCGGACTCGCGCTTGCAGTCGTCGCAGCGCTCTGGATTTTGGTGTTTGTGCCTTCGTGGTTTAGTCGCGCGCAAGAGCGCGAACATGGCGTCAGCAAGCGCGCTAAGTCTTCGTCGCCAAAGATCAAGCGGTCAAATATTCGCGTTTCATCGCAGCACGATTTTGACAGGATTGTCTCGGGATTTGTCGCACCCCTTGAGACTGAAGCCTCGGTAGAAGATCGCAGTTGGCAGCGAACGGAGCTGCCTGCACCAATCGTGCGACTAGGTGAGCTCGAGGTTGCAAAGTTGGCCGAAGTGGTTCAAATTGAGCCTGCGCGCCAGTCGGCAGAGGTTAGAAAACTTGACCAAAAAGAACTGGATGAGATTTTGCGTCGTCGTCGCGCCAATGGTTAACAGATTTCAAACTATTTCAATTCACTAGAACAATTCTGCACTCTGGCTAGACTTGAACTAGATTTCAAATCAAATCACTTTTTAAGGATCACTAATCATGGGC
>CAIPNT010000064.1 GCA_903866485.1 uncultured Micrococcales bacterium
GCTTCGCCGTGTTCATCTCCCGGCACAAAGGCTACCTTCTCTTTGGCCAGCAGCACCGCGGCAGGCTTGTCACCGAGGCTCAAAGAACTCAAATCCAGCCAAGCTAAATAGCCGTTTTCTGGCAGGTGAAAATCTACGGTTGGAAGTTTGGCTGCGATCTCGGCCGCCAACAACTTGCGCGAGTCATCCAGGGTCATCATTGTGCCCTTTAGCCAGGCGTCGCCATTTTCAAATGCCTCGGCCATTGCAAATGCGCCTAGCAAAGACGAACGCCAGTGCAATGCCTCTGGAACCGCGGCAAGCTTGGCCCGAACCTCATCGCTTTGCGCAACGATTATTGACGCCTTAAGCCCTGCCAAGTTGAAGGTCTTGCTGGCTGAAGTGACAATGACACCGGTTGCCTTGGCTTTGTCAGAAACCGATAAATAAGGAGTGAAGGTTTCGCCAGGGTATGAAAGTGGTGCGTGAATCTCATCGCTAATCACCAGAACGTCGTATTTTGCTGCCAGCTTGGCCAGTTCGATTAGTTCATCACGGGTGTGCATGCGACCAACCGGGTTGTGAGGGTTGCACATCAAGAAGAACTTGGCACCCGACTTGAATGCGGCCTCAATGGCGGCCAAGTCGAGACGCCAAACGGTGACCGGCTTTTCAAAGGTATCTGGGTTTTCGGCGGTTGGGCCGCCCACTTTTTCTCTAATCAGAGGCGCATCGACTGCCAGCAAACCGACCTCTTTGATCCATTCGTAGAACGAGTGATAGACCGGCGAGTTGACGACCACTCGATCGCCAGGCTTGCCAGCGGCACGCAAAATTTCGACTGCAGCAACGCCAACATCGGTGGCCATGCGAACCTCGTTCGGCTCTACCGCCCAGTTCCAGTGGCGCTTTGCAAAACCCGCAAAAGCCTCCCCCACCTCTGGCACCGGGCCGAGGTAGCCGAGGTCTGAACGAGTCACAAAGTCAATCAGAAGCGACTTGATAGTCGGCGCAATTTCATAATCCATCTCTGCAACGTGCATGGGAATTACATCACGGTTGAATCGGCGCCACTTTGAACTGTGACGTTCTTTGAGTTCTTCAATCGGGCGCAGTTCGGTAGGCAGATTAGGCATTATTCGATTATTGCAGTGAACTATTTAATTCGGTCAAAAATGATGATTTCTGCCGAGTCGAAAGCAATCGACTTTGCCTGCTTAAATCCGGTGACCATCCAGTTTGGAAGCTTTCTAAAAACAGTATCTTTTTCGGCCGGATCGGTAATCAACAGCACTCGATTGCTTTTCGGTTCAACCGCGTCTGCCTCGAGCGAACGCCTTCCAAACAGTCTGGTGGTTTCCGCCGGCTTTGCGGTTAGGGTTAGGTCGATTCGCCCAGCATATTCTGGCGCGTAGGCCACGATCATCAGGTCGAGGGCTCTCGCTGCAGGATTCACCGCGTCTGGCAGAAGAATGCCATCGCCCTGACTTGAGTTGACCCGAATGGCATCTGAGATGGCAGCCCACTGAGTGCCCTTGGCACTCGGCTGGCGGCTCACAGCAAGACTGCTGATGCTAAGGGCAACCACGGCCAGCAATGCAAGCAACTGAAAGCTGAGGTTCAACCTTGATGCTGCTTCTAGCCGAGGAAGCTTAAGAAGTGAGATGCCCGAAGCAATCAGGATGGCGGTGCCACCGGTAGTGAAAGTCAGGTAATGATCTACAAAATATGGCTGGGCCAAAATCGAAACAGCGATCAAGATTGCGCTAGGCAGTGTGGCCCAAAGCAACACCAACAGCGAGGCTCGCTTGTAGATGGCAAACGCCGCAAGCAAGATGCAGATGCCAGCAAGAGCAAGGTTGCGATTGTAGTCAACGCCGATCACGGCTTCCCAAAGATACTGCCAAATCGGCTTCTTGGTGATCCAACCGACTTGACCGCGCTCTTTGTAGCCGAAATAGAAAATTGGGGCTGCGAGGCCGATGCTGATAGTTGAACTGACCAAAAAGTTGAGCAGTTGACCTCTTCGTTTGATAAGCAGGTAAGTTGCAAAAGCAGCAAGAATGAGAACGCTGAACATGAAGACATAAATTGAAAGCATTGCCACTGCAATAAACGCCAGCCACCTGAAGCGTTTTGCACCGGTTTCTAAGGCCCAGATAAACGCATAGACCAGGGCAATGGCAAGGGTTGCGGTTAACGCATTTGACCTGGCCTCGCTGCCCGCCATATCGGTGCGTGGAAGCGCCAAGAATACGATTGCAGACCAAGTGGCAACCTTTTGACCAAAACCAAGCTTTAGCGCGAGGGCGTAGAGCAAGCCAATGCTTAGTCCGACAGCCATTGCACTCGGCAATCTCAGTGCAAGTGGCGTGAAACCGAACGCATCGCCCCAAAAGTGCATGAACGCGTAATAGGTTCCGTGAACGATGTCGATGTGCTGCACCAATTGCAACAAAGATGGCAACGGTCTATTTGCGGCGGCAATGGTGGCCGCTTCATCCTGCCAAAGCGATGGCAATCCTAGGTTCCAAAGCATGACCAAGAAGCCCAACAAGGCCAACAAATAGCCGCGCACTTTGACACCGAGGAATAATCGCATCTGACGATTCTTTAGCATCCCGCTGAGAGAACTCTGAATGCAGATTTGGGGGTAAACTTAGAAACCGCGCGCAATGCGCGAACAAGGGCCTCTAGCTCAGTTGGTTAGAGCAACGGACTTTTAATCCGTGGGTCGTCGGTTCGATCCCGACGGGGCCTACAGCAAAAAATTCCTCGGTCATAGACCGGGGAATTTTTGTTTGTTGGGTGACTGTGAAGTAACCGCGTGGACCCTTGCCTGAGCGAAGCGAACCAGGTGATCGACCAGACTCTAACTTAGCGCTTTCGCTTCTCGATGATTTCGTTTTCTTCGAACCGACGATTTACTTCATCCATGAAGTTCGTTTCATAAAGGTTGCCCTGAACGGTTATGTTCTTGAACCCCTTGCCGTTGCGCTTTGCGACAATCTGCTTGAGTGCGGTTGGAGGCATATTGTCATCACTGTCAACTTCGACCAAGCGATTACCGGCAGCCTCAGCCTCGGCCAGACGAATAAGATCGAGCTCGCGCTGTGATACCTCAATGACACGAGGTTTTTTGCGGAATGAAATTCTCATCAGATTTTTACCGATAAGAATTTTGAGCGGACCGAACCTCCGCCTTCATGCGAATTTCCGGTTCCCGACACGACGGTGCCGATGCACTGAACGCCAACGATTACAGCTGCGCATTGATCAGCCGAATTTAAGGTTTTGAAGTTTGCCGTTGAAAGAGCTTGCGTCCATGTGCTTGATATCACAATTCCTAGGACCACGACGACAACCGTGTATTTCGACAACATGCGTACCACCATCTCTAAATCATCTGGTTGCAACTTGCTCATCAAGTTATCAAGTAATTTGGCAATTTTCTAGAGTGCGATATTTCTTACAGAACATTCTGCTGAAAGGGCGAGAACACTAGCTTCGAAGGTCGACGGGTTGCCCAAACAACCAACCCTGAGCAAACTGAGCAACCACCGCCTTGGCTAAATCTAGATCAGCCTGGGTCTCAACCTTTTCAACGATAACCTCAGCACCAACCAAACCCGAGTGGGCTCATTCGTCGCAGCCTAAACGACGCCAAGCAAGTCGATGACAAAAACCAAGGTGCGGCCAGAAAGTCGGTGTCCACTGCCAGCTGGACCATAGGCCAACTCTGGTGGGCAGATTAGGGTGCGGCGACCGCCGACCTTCATCCCTGGAATGCCCTCTTGCCAGCCCTTGATCAGACGGTTTAGCGGAAATTCGATTGCTTCGCCACGGCTCCACGAAGAGTCGAACTCTTCGCCAGTTTCATAGTCAACGCCAAGGTAGTGAACCTTTACGGTTGAGTTTGCTGGCGCCTCGACGCCGTCGCCCTCGATAACTTCTTGGATGGTTAGAACGGTCGGTGCTGGCTCGAGCATTGGCTCAAGAACTGGAGGCTGAAGATTAGTCATGCCGATATTTTATCGCAGGCATAAACGGTGCAGGCGGCTAAACTTTTTTCACACCTAGAAAGCAGGGCAAAATGGCCAGGTTCATAATCTCGTTTAACGATGGCGACATGAAAGTTGCCGATGACGAATGGCAACAGGTGGCAGATGAATCACATGCCGTTGTTCGCGAAGCAAAAGAAGCCGGCGTGTGGATTTTTGGCGGCGGCTTTCATACTTATGAACCGGTCGTCGTAGCCGAAGATGGTTCGGTTACACCCGGGCCCATTACAAAATCAGATGTGGTTCTTGGCGGATTTTCAGTGCTAGAAGTTGACTCTAAAGAAGACGCCTATTTCTGGGCTGCCAAGATTGCCAAGGGGTGTCGATGCCCGCAAGAAGTTCGCGAGTTCATCGACGACCCGGAGTCAGTTAACTA
>CAIPNT010000065.1 GCA_903866485.1 uncultured Micrococcales bacterium
ACGTTTGAGGTTGGTGCATTCACAACCATGACGCCGGCGGCAGTGGCAGCCTTGATGTCGACGTTGTCTAGACCAACACCGGCACGAGCAACAACCTTTAGCTTCGGCGCTGCCGCGATGGCTTCTGCGTCAACCTGAGTTGCCGAGCGAACCAGGATGGCATCTGCCTTGGCAAGCGCAGCAAGCAGCGCTGGGCGGTCGGTGCCATCAACGTTTACGACGTCGAAGTCTGGGCCTAGTGCCTCAACGGTGGCCGGTGATAGTTCTTCGGCGATTAGTACAACTGGCTTAGTCATTGCTCATCCTGTCGGTGTGGTTTGGGTTCATTTCTAAGTTTAGAGAGCATTTTTGACGCCGAAGCGATTTTGACTTTCAATAAATGTTACTTAGGCTTGCATATATGAAAGTAGCCGCCGCTAAGCTCTCACCACTGCTCAAAAGTGATGCCCAGGGCCTGATTTTGGCCGAGATTTTCATGAATGCCGACGAGTTGTTCTCGATCAGCCACCTGGCCGAATTTGCCGGCACCAGCCTGCCAACCGCAATGCGCGAGGTAGACCGCCTGCTGGATGGGCAACTCGTGATCCAAAAAACCGTGGGTCGCGCCAGGTTTATCCAAGCCAACAAAAAGCATCTGCTCTTCGATTCGGTTAGTCAGATCGTGGCCTTCAGCTATGGGCCGGCAGCTGTGCTGCCACCACTGTTGTTGCCACTGGATGGCATTGAGCATGCGTACCTATTTGGCGTGTGGGCAGCTCGTTTATCGCGCCAAACCGAGGCGGCACCCAATGAAGTAGACCTTCTGCTAATCGGCAACGTAAGCCGAATAGAAGCATCACGCGCAGCGGCTAAAGCCGAAGAGCTTCTCGGTCGCGAGGTCAACGTGCAGTTCGCAACGTCACTCGAATGGCAGCGCGGCGAATCAGACTTCGTTCAGAGCATCAAGGCAAGCCCTCTGGTCGAACTCGTGCTTCGCCCCTAAACGCGGCCTTTGGCGCCGACCAACATAAAACACAAGAGGCACCCCCGAAGGGATGCCTCTTGCAACGAACAGTTAGAACGAGCCGCTAAATCGCTAGATTTAGCGAGCTGCGTTGCCCTCCTGGTAGTCGTCTGAGTTCTTGATCCATGAGAACAGCTTGCGTAGGTTACGGCCCACTGCCTCAATCGGGTGAGCCTCGCCCTTGGCGCGTAGCGCTAGGAACTCTGGCGCGCCTGCATCCTGGTCTGCAACGAAGCGACGAGCGAAGGTGCCGTCTTGAATGTCGGTTAGAACATCGCGCATGCGCTCCTTGACCTCTGGGCCAACAACGCGTGGGCCCGAGATGTAGTCACCATACTCAGCGGTGTCAGAAACTGACCAACGCTGCTTTGCAATGCCACCCTCGTACATCAGGTCGACGATGAGCTTTAGCTCGTGAAGAACCTCGAAGTAAGCAACCTCAGGCTGGTAGCCAGCCTCGGTTAGGGTCTCGAAACCATACTGGATGAGCTGTGAGGCGCCACCACAGAGAACGGCCTGTTCACCGAATAGGTCGGTCTCGGTCTCTTCTGCGAAGGTGGTCTTGATGGTGCCCGCACGGGTTCCACCGATTGCCTTCGAGTATGAAAGACCTAGCTCAAAAGCGTTGCCTGATGCGTCCTGGTGGATAGCGATTAGGTTTGGAACACCACGGCCGCCCTCATACTCGCGACGAACTAGGTGACCTGGGCCCTTTGGAGCAACTAGGAATACGTCAACACCCTCTGGAGCGGTGATGTAACCAAAGCGGATTGCGAAACCGTGACCGAAAACTAGCGCCTTACCAGGAGCCAGGTTTGGAGCGATGTCGTCGTTGTAAAGGTCGCGTTGACGTGGGTCTGGCGCAAGAACGACGATTACGTCTGCCCATGCCGAAGCCTCAGCTGGGGTTAGCACCTTCAGGCCGGCTTCTTCAGCCTTTGCCTTTGACTTTGAGGTTGCAGGCAGACCTACCACTACGTCTACGCCTGAGTCCTTCAGGTTTAGCGAGTGAGCGTGTCCCTGGGAACCATAACCAAGAACAGCTACCTTGCGACCCTGAATGATCGAAAGGTCTGCATCCTTGTCATAAAAGATTTCAGCCACTTTGTATCTCCTTGTTGTTTTTTGAAAAACGTGTTTGATTTGGTTCTACCGGTGAAGCCGTGCCCCACCGAAGCTTTTACTTGAGAATCTTCTCAGTGATTGACTTTGAGCCGCGGCCCATTGCCAAAACACCAGACTGCACCAATTCTTTGATGCCGTATGGTTCGAGAACTTTGATGAAGGCGGCACACTTGGCAGTGTCTCCGGTGACTTCAATGATCACTGCGTCGCTCACAACGTCGATAACGCGCGCACGAAACAAGGTTACTGCCTCGAGCACCTGAGAGCGAGTTGCGGCATCGGTCTTGACCTTGATCAGCATGTGGTCACGCTGAACAGCTTGGTCAGCTTCTAGCTCAACAACTTTGATCACATTTATCAGCTTGTTTAGCTGCTTGGTGACCTGCTCGAGCGGAGCGCCCTCGACACCAACCACAACGGTGATTCGCGAGAGGCCAGCCACCTCGGTGGTTCCAACGGCAAGTGATTCAATGTTGAAACCGCGGCGGGCAAACAGCGCTGCCACACGGGTCAAGATACCCGGCTTGTCTTCAACAAGAAGTGAAAGAACGTGCTTTGACATCTTTATTCAACCCCGTCCCATACTGGCGCAGCATCTCGCGCATATTGAACCTCATCATTGGTTAGTCCGGCGGCAACCATCGGCCATACCATGGCGTCGCGACTAACGATGAAGTCGATAACAACCGGGCGATCGTTGGTTTCAATAGCCAACTTAATCGCCTTGTCGATGTCTTCTTCTTTTTCAACACGGATGGCAAGGCAACCATAAGCCTCGGCCAACTTGACGAAGTCAGGAATCATGACTGTGTCGGTGCCGGTGTTGAGGTCGGTGTTTGAGTAGCGCTCGTTGTAGAACAGGGTCTGCCACTGACGCACCATTCCGAGCGAAGAGTTGTTGATAATGGCAACCTTGATTGGAATGTTGTTGATGGCGCAGGTGGCCAATTCTTGGTTGGTCATCTGAAAGCAACCGTCGCCGTCGATGGCCCAAACCAAACGATCCGGCTGGCCAACCTTGGCGCCCATTGCGGCCGGCACCGAGTAACCCATGGTTCCGGCACCGCCAGAGTTAAGCCAGGCGTTTGGACGCTCATATTTGATGAACTGCGCCGACCACATCTGATGCTGACCGACACCGGCGGCGAAGATCGCCTCTGAGCCAGAAAGCTCACCGATGCGACTGATGACATGCTGTGGTGATAGTTTGCCGTCGTTTGCCGGGGTGAAGCCGAGCGGGTAGCGCTCGACGAGACCGTCGAGGAAGGTCCACCAATCTTTGATGTCAACTTTGGTTGACTTTAGTGCCGTGGCCAACTCTTGGTTTAGCTCGGTGATTACCTCTTTGGCATCGCCAACGATAGGCACATCGGCGAAACGAATCTTGCCGATTTCGGCTGGGTCGATGTCGACGTGAATCACCTTTGCGCCGGTCGCGAAACCCTTGACATCGCCAGTGACGCGGTCGTCAAAGCGTGCGCCTAGGGTGATCAACAGGTCGCTCTTCTGCAGCGCGGTAACCGCTGGAACGGTGCCGTGCATGCCTGGCATGCCTAGGTTCTGCTTGTGCGAATCTGGAAATGCGCCGCGAGCCATCAGAGTGGTTACGACCGGCGCACCGATTAGTTCGGCCAGCTGCAAAAGTTCTTTGTGGGCGCCAGCACGAACCACGCCGCCACCAACATAAAGCACTGGCCTCTTGGCTTCGAGAATCATCGAAGCAGCCGCCTGAATTTGCTTTCCATGTGGCTTGGTGACCGGCTTGTAACCAGGCAGATCAACCTTTGGAGGCCAAACAAACTCTGCGCTAGCCTGCTGCGCATCCTTGGTGACGTCAACCAAAACTGGGCCAGGGCGGCCAGTGGTGGCGATCATCACTGCTGCGGCGATGGTCTCTGGAATATCTGCTGCCTTGGTCACCAAGAATGAATGCTTGGTGATTGGCATGGTGATGCCCACGATGTCGGCCTCTTGAAACGCATCGGTTCCGATTAGCTTCGAGCCAACCTGACCGGTGATTGCCAAAAGCGGAACCGAGTCCATGTATGCATCGGCGATTGCCGTTACCAGGTTGGTGGCACCAGGGCCTGAGGTTGCGATGCAGACACCGAGTTTGCCACTGGCCGAGGCATAACCTTCGGCAGCGTGGCCGGCACCTTGCTCGTGACGCACCAGGATGTGACGAATTTTGGTTGAGTCCATCAATGGGTCATAGGTAGGCAAGATTGCGCCACCAGGCAAACCAAAGACGTCTTCGATGCCCAGGAGCTCAAGGCTGCGAACAATCGCCTGCGCTCCGGTTAGAACTTCGTTAGCCATTTGACTTCTTTTCTCGTTAGCGTTGCTTGATCAATCGTGCTGATTGATTGGAGAGCGAATTAGCCGCAGTATGCGCCTTCAGATGCTGAATGCACTAGCTTCGAATACTTCGCGAGAACACCGCGGGTGTAGCGCGGCGGAAGAGGCTGCCAAGTTTGCTTGCGGGCAGCCAGCTCTTCAGGCTCAACGAGTAGTTCGAGCGAACGAGCAGCGATGTTGACTCGAATCAAGTCGCCATCGCGAACCAGAGCAATTGGTCCACCATCGGTGGCCTCTGGTGCAATGTGTCCGATGCAAAGGCCGGTTGTGCCGCCTGAGAATCGTCCGTCGGTCAATAGTAGAACATCCTTGCCCAATCCCGCACCTTTAATAGCTCCGGTGATGGCAAGCATCTCGCGCATACCAGGGCCACCCTTAGGGCCTTCGTAGCGAATAACCACTACGTCGCCGGCAGAAATCTTGCCCTCGGTTAGCGCATCCATGGCGGCACGCTCACGCTCGAAAACGCGTGCTGGTCCGGTGAACTCTTCCATGTCGAAGCCAGCGGTCTTCACCACGGCACCCTCAGGAGCCATCGAACCCTTGAGGATGGTGATGCCGCCGGTCTTGTGGATTGGGTTCTGAAGTGAACGGATGATCTTGCCGTCTGGGTCAGGCGGGTTGATGCCCTCTAGGTTTTCGGCAACGGTCTTACCGGTAACAGTCAGTGCGTCACCGTGGATTAGACCTGCATCGAGCAAAGCCTTCATAACCACTGGAACGCCGCCGACGCGGTCGACGTCGGTCATGACGTATTGACCGAATGGCTTTAGGTCACCAAGGTGCGGAATCTTGTCGCCGATTCGGTTGAAATCATCGAGAGTTAGGTCAACCTCTGCCTCGCGAGCGATGGCAAGCAGATGCAAAACGGCGTTTGTCGAACCGCCGAATGCCATGGTCACGGCAATGGCGTTCTCAAAAGCCTTCTTGGTCAAAATATCTCGAGCAGTGATGCCTAGGCGCAGCAGGTTAACCACAGCCTCACCCGAGCGGTGAGCCCAAACATCGCGACGACGGTCGGCAGCCGGTGGGGCGGCTGAACCAGGAAGGCTCATTCCCAAAGCTTCGGCAGCCGAAGCCATGGTGTTTGCGGTGTACATGCCGCCACAGGCACCCTCGCCAGGGCAGATTGCGCGCTCGATGCGGCCAAGGTCTTCTTCAGACATCTTGCCGGCCTTGCAAGCACCGACGGCCTCGAAGGCGTCGATAATGGTCACGGTCTTTTCGGTGCCATCGGTGAGCTTTACCCAGCCAGGCATGATCGAACCGGCATACAAGAAGACTGATGCAAGGTTCAGTCGAGCGGCAGCCATCAACATGCCAGGCAGTGACTTGTCGCAACCGGCTAGCAAAACCGAGCCGTCTAGGCGTTCGGCCTGCATAACTGTCTCAACCGAGTCTGCGATCACCTCTCGTGAAACCAACGAGAAGTGCATGCCCTCGTGGCCCATAGAGATGCCGTCAGAAACCGAGATGGTGCCGAACTCCAGCGGATAACCGCCGGCTGCGTGCACACCTGACTTCGACGCGTCGGCGAGGCGATCAAGCGAGAGGTTACAAGGGGTGACCTCGCTCCAAGAACTCGCGACACCGATCTGAGGTTTTACCCAGTCTTCGTCGCCCATGCCAACAGCACGAAGCATGCCTCGCGAGGCTGCCTTTTCAATTCCATCGGTTACATCGCGCGAACGCGGCTTGATATCTACAGACATAGGGTCAAGTCTATCTTTTCAAAGGTGCTTTTTGCCCCGCGGCACATAGGCTGTTGCCATGAACACCAGCCGTTTATATCGCAATGGGCAACTTATTTCGGGGCAGTTTGACTCCAACGAAATCTCCGAACTGATTCAAGAGCCAGATGTGGCACTTTGGATTGATCTGCAGAGCCCCTCAGAAACCGAGCTTCAGCACATTGCCGACGAGTTTGGATTGCACGAACTTGCGGTTGCCGACGCCTATAAGGGCCGACAACGCCCAAAGCTCGATCACTATGACACCCACCTATTTATCAATGCCTATCAGACCATTTTCAACGAGCAAAGTTATGCCATCGAAACAGCCGAAATCTCGATATTCGTAACCGATAAGGCACTGATCACCGTTCGCGACGGCGACAAATTCGACATGCAAAAGGTGCAAGATCGCTGGGACGAAAGCCAGATTCTGGCGGGCAACGGAGTGGCCTTTTTGCTTTGGGGCATCCTGGATGTCATCGTCGACGGCTATTTCGATGTTGTGACCCAACTCGATGAGGCAATCGAAAAACTCGAAGACTTGCTGTTTGCCGAAGCGCGCCAAGACCTTGTGATTCAAAAGAAGTCTTATGACCTGCGCAAGGCGCTGGTGGTTTTGCGTCGCAATGCCTCACCGATGCGTGAGGTGCTAAACCCAATCGTTCGTCGCGATGTGCAGGTAATTCGCAATGACATGGCGGCCTATTTTCAAGACATCTATGACCACGTTATGCGAGTTAGCGACTGGACCGAGTCGCTTCGCGATTTGGTGACCACGCTACTTGAAACAAACCTGACCATTCAGGGCAACCGAATGAACCTCGTGATGAAGAAGGTGACCAGCTGGGCTGCCATCATCGCGGTGCCAACGGCAATCACTGGCTTCTATGGGCAGAACGTGCCCTATCCAGGCTTTGGCACCATTACCGGATTCTGGGTTTCAACGGCTTTGATGGTGGTTATTTCTGCGGCGCTATACGTTTCGTTCAAACGCCGCGATTGGCTCTAAGCCAATCTCAAAACAAGTCTGAGAACTATTTAGCTAGGTGAAAAATTGAGTCGGCAATCAGGCCGACGATCATCATGACTGGAATAGTTAGGGCAACTGCCAGTGCACCTAGCATGTCTAGAAAGTTGTTCTTCATTCTGAATCCCTCTTTAAAACGTTGAAGTGCTCTCTACAACTCTAAGGTTCAGGTTTTGATTCCCGAGTGAGAAGGTCGATTTGAGCGCCTTTCAAGAGGTAGCCTGTAGGTGTGTCAAGCGCGAATTTCTCAAGTCAATCGAGCAGCCTAGAACGCTATCTCGAGGCTGCGCAACGCTCTTCGGCCGAGGTGATCAGCACCTACTCGACCAGCTTTGGTTGGGCCTCAAAGCTGCTTGGCCGCAACGAGCAACAACCGGTGCGCAACATCTATGCGCTGGTGCGGGTTGCAGATGAAATCGTGGATGGTGCGGCTGATGAGGCCCACGACAACCCGAGCCAGCTGCTCGACGAGTTAGAAAACGAGACCTACCGAGCAATTGCAAGCGGGTTTAGCACCAACCTTGTGGTGCATGCATTTGCTCACACCGCGCGCGAGTTTGCAATCAAGCGAGACATAATCGAGCCGTTCTTTCACTCAATGCGCATGGACCTCACCGAGCGCGAGCACGACCAAAAGAGTTTTGACACCTATGTCTATGGCTCGGCCGAGGTGGTCGGCTTGATGTGCCTCAAGGTTTTTATGGCCAAGCGCGAATACACCAAAGAGCAGCGTCAAACATTGATAGCCGGTGCGAGAGCCCTAGGTGCTGCTTTTCAGAAGGTCAACTTCTTGCGCGACCTGGCCGCCGATTTCAAAAGTCTCGGCCGCTCATACTTTCCGAACGTCAACGTCGACAACTTCGACGAGGCCACCAAGATTCGGTTGATCGAAGACATCCGTGAAGACTTGGATAAATCTGCAAAGACTCTGCCGCTGCTTTCGCGCGGTTCAAGAAAAGCGGTTGCCGCCGCCCAGATGTTTTTTGAAGCGCTAAACGAGCGCATCAATACAACGCCAGCCGAAACCCTAATCGAAACTCGAATCAGTGTTCCAAACTCACAAAAACTTGTGATTCTCGCGAAGGCAGCTCTAGGAGTAACCCCGAAATGACCAAGAAAAAAGCCGTAGTGGTTGGTGGCGGAATCGCAGGATTGGCATCCGCTGCGATTTTGGCGAAGGCCGGAATGCAGGTGACCCTGCTTGAGGCACGTGAGAAGGTTGGCGGCCGCGCTTACATCTGGGAGAAAGACGGCTTCAAGTTCGACATGGGGCCATCTTGGTATCTAATGCCAGATGCCTTCGACCAGTTCTTCAAATTGATGGGCACCACCGCAGCCAAAGAACTCAACCTGGTGCGCCTTGACCCGGCCTATCAGACCCGCAACGAAGGCTTTGGCGACAAGTTGATTATTCGCGAAAACCTCGCCGACAACAAGGTTTTATTCGACTCGATCGAACCTGGGGCCGGCGACCGCCTGCAAGATTACATCGACTCTGCCGAAGATGCATACAAGCTTTCGATTAAGCACTTTTTGTATACCAACTTTCAAAACGCAAAGTCATTTGTGCACCCGGAGGTCTTGGTTCGTGCCGGGCGCTTTATCAAGCACCTGGTTACTCCACTCGACAAGTTCGCCGGCAAACACGTTTCAGACCAGCGCCTGCGCAAGATTCTGAACTTTCCGGCGGTCTTCTTGGGCGCCTCACCTTACGACACACCGAGCATGTATCACCTGATGACCCATGTAGATATGAACGTAGGTGTCTTCTATCCGATGGGCGGCTTCTATACCGTCATCGAGGCCATCGAGCGCTTGGCCAAAAAACACGGTGTCGACATTCACACCAACTCCAAGGTCACGAAGATTGAAACCACCAAGGATGGCCACGTAGCCGGAGTATCGGTTGGCGACAAGTTCTATGGCGCCGACGTCGTGGTGGGCAACGCCGACCTGCACCACATCGAGACTCAGTTGCTCGACCCTAAAGACCAGTCACTGCCCGAGAAGTGGTGGAAAGACAAGGTGCCGGGGCCATCTGCGATGCTCTTGTTCTTGGGGGTCAAGGGCAAGTTACCTCAACTTGATCACCACACTCTGCTGTATTCGGATGACTGGTCAAAGAACTTCAAAGAGGTTTTCAGAACCCCAGCAGAGAAGACGAAGCAGGGCGCAACCAGCATTGTGCCAAACCCGGCTTCGCTATATATCTGCGCTCCGAGCATCACCGACCCATCGGTTGCACCCGAAGGCTATGAGAACCTTTTTGTTTTGGTTCCGGTTGCTGCCGACCCGGCCCTTGGCCACGGCGGCATAGACCGAAACGGTGACGCCGCATTCGAGACCGAGGCCGACCGCATAATCGAGCAGATTTCTGAATGGTGCGAGATTCCCGACCTGGCCGAACGAATCGTGGTTCGCCGCACCATGGGCCCTGGCGACTTTGTCGACGACCTAAACGCCTGGTCGGGCACCGCGTTGGGCATGGCGCACACGCTGTTTCAGAGCGCATTCTTCAGACCAACTAACGTCAGCAAAAAGGTTCGCGGCCTCTACTATGCCGGCCATCACAGCATTCCAGGCATCGGCCTGCCAATGTGTTTGATCGGTGCCGAGCTGGTCTACAAGAGAATGGTTGACGACCGCAGTGCTGGGCCGATCAAGAATGAAATTCAGCCGGTTGCCGAGAATGGCTGGAAGGGCCTCAACTAGTCGATGGGCCTTTACCTGCTGAGCATCATGGCGTCATTGATTGGTTTGACACTCATCGATCGACGCTTCAAACTGGCGTTCTTCAGAGACTGGGTTTCGGCAAGTTTTGCCATTGCTGCCGGCGTGGTCTTCTTTCTAATCTGGGATTCCTTCGGAATCGCCAACGGCATCTTTTTCAGAGGAGAAAGTTTCGGGTTGACCGGCCTGATGCTTGCGCCTCAACTGCCACTCGAAGAGCCGTTCTTCTTAATCTTGCTCTGCTATACGACACTTGAGGTTTTCTTAGGGCTTGGCAAGTTTGTGCACTCACGCAGAGACAGGCGAGCGAGCAAATGAACTATTTGGTGTTGAATCTGGTGTTTTTGGGGCTGGCACTGTGCGCCCTGTTGTTGGTGCCCAAAAACCGCTGGCCTGCCTACCTGGTCGGCATGATTCCGATGATTTTGATCACCGCCATTTTTGACAACCTAATTATCGCTAGCAAGGTTGTGGCCTATGACACATCCAAGATTTCGGGGCTAACTATCGGCCTGGCTCCAATCGAAGATTTTGCCTACACAATCGCCGCGGTCTTGATCGTTCCATCGGTCTGGTCTGCACTGCTGAAGCGGAGAAATAAGTGATCGACACCATCAAGAAGTTGTTTTGGGTTTCGCGACCGATCTCGTGGATCAACACCGCGTATCCGTTTGCCGTCGCATACTTTTTGGTGACTCGCTCGTTTGACGCCACCCTGGTTGTTGGCACGCTGTTCTTCTTGATTCCTTACAACCTGCTCATGTATGGCATCAACGATGTTTTCGACTATGAGAGTGACCTGCGCAACCCTCGCAAGGGTGGCATCGAAGGCGCACTTCTTGAGCCTCGCTACCACCGCCTAACCGTCGTTGCCGCAGTGGCCAGCTCGATGCCCTTCGTTTTGTATCTGACCTTTGTTGGCAACTCTGCATCAACCGGATGGCTCTATCTATTCTTATTTACGGTAATTGCCTATAGCGCCAAGGGTTTGCGATTTAAAGAGAAGCCGTTTCTCGATTCACTCACCTCATCAAGTCACTTTGTTGGGCCAATGATTTTCGGCCTTTCGATTGCCGGCGCCAACCTAGCCGACCCAAACCTGCTGATGTTTATCGCGGCTTTCAGCCTCTGGGGCATCGCCTCGCACGCCTTTGGCGCGGTTCAAGATGTGAAGGCCGACCGTGAAGGATCGATTTCTTCAATCGCCACCGCAATCGGCGCCCGTGCCACAACCCGCTTTGCCTGGTTCGCCTATTTGGCGGCATCATTATTGGTCGGCTTCAGCAGCCAACCCTGGTTGTTGCTGGGCGCCTTGCCCTATGTGATGGTGGTTGGTCGTTTTTGGAACATCACCGATGAGACCTGCGAAAACGCGAACCAAGGATGGAAGCAGTTCATCAAACTGAACTTCTTTGCCGGAGCCGTCGTGACTTTTTGCTGGCTCGTTCCGCTAGTTTTCGGCTAGCTCTTCTCGGTGCTGCCAAACGATTAGGTTTGCGCGACTGAAACCTCGTCCACACAAGCCGCAGGCGAGCGGCCTCGACGGTTGACGATAGCGATAGTGCCGATGTCCGTTTTTGCAAGTGCCAATCCAGTTGGCGGTCTCTTCGGCAATCTCGGTTCCGCTGAATCGCTCAGCTCGATAACCGATTGACTTGGCCGTGGTCAACCATTTTTTGTTGTGCCCCTCGCGCTTGCCACAGATGGCGTGAGCCACCTCGTGCAAGACAACCTGCATCGACTCATCCATGCTGTGAATATCGACGAGGTAGCGCGAAATGGTTATGGTCTTGGTGGTGTAGTTGCATAGACCGGCGCGACGTCTGGCGTTGTCAAAACCAAACTGCCAGATGTTTAGGTCTAGGTGTTCTGCCATCTTTATTTCGGCGAGCGCTCTCACGAAGTCATAGCGGTCGAGGGTCATGCGCTGATAGCGCTGCTTGCCTTTGTTGAATTGCCTGGCGCGTTGAAACCCGACGTTTTCTAGACGAGCAAAGGTGGGCTCATCCCCCAGTTCAACCACGGTGTGGATCACCGGTTCGAGGCGTTGATCGAAGTGAACACTGAGCGCTTGGATGAGTGCGTTTTCGTCGCCCAGCAGCGGGCTTAGAAAGGCATCTGAGAAGGTCATCTTGGCTTAAACCATACAAGTTGTGACGAACCTACAAAGTTATGGCGAAAGGCTTTTGTAAAAATCTTCAAAAGGCACCCAAAACGAACTAAAAATGGTGATTTAACCTGCTGTTCACCACTAGATTGTCGTTATGACACAAACATCCTCAGGCTCTGCTAAGGCAACCTCAATCGAAACTAACGACATAGCTCCGATCTCCGCAGGCGAGCGTCACGGTAAAGCGTGGCACCTCTTCAGTGTGTGGTCTTCCCCGAACCTAGAGTTCGCAACCGTTTACGTTGGCGCCCTTGGCGTCATGTTCTTCGGCCTCAATGTATGGCAGGCAATCCTGGCCGTTGTCGTGGGTAACGCACTCGCTGCGATCACCCACGGTATCTTCAGCACCTGGGGCCCTGAGGGTGGTCTTCCTCAGATGGTTCTAAGTCGCACTGCCTTCGGCAAGTGGGGAAACCTAATTCCGTCGGGCCTATCGACCTTGGTTGCTGGCATCGGCTGGTTCGCGGTTAACTCGGTTTCGGGTGGTTTGGCTCTTGCAGCCCTAACCAACCTTCCAGTTGCAGTCGCACTCGGCATAGTCATTGCAGCGCAGATTGTGATCGCGTTTGTCGGTCACAACCTGATTCAGGTGTGGGAGCGCTACTCTTCTTATGGCCTAGCCATCGTCTGGATCGTCGTAACCTTCCTAGTGCTAACCAAGGGCAACTACTCAGTTGACCCACACATGTCTGCGTTCAACATCGGTGGCTTCACCCTTGCAGCTGGTGCTGCATATGGTTATACCGCTGGATGGACCCCCTTCGCATCTGACTACACCCGCTACCTTCCAAAGAACGTCAACAAGGTTCAGCTTGGTCTGGCCGCAGGTTTGGGCAACTTCTTCAGCACCTCAGTGCTGATGATTGTTGGTGCTGTTGCATTTGCCGCACTTGGCATTCAAGACAACCCAACGGCAGCCTTCACCGGACTATTGCCTGTCGCGATCGCCAAGCTAACCCTGCTAGCTATTGCAGTCGGTTCGGTTTCGGCAAACGTTCTTAACGTCTACTCGGGTGCCATGTCATTCTTGGCGATGGGCTTCAAGCTTGGTTTCAAGACCCGACGCGCAGTGATGGTGGTTCTAGCTGGTCTTCTTGGTGGACTAACCGCTTACTGGGCAGCAGTGATTGACCCTAACAACCTGGGCAAGAACCTAGAGGGCTTCTTGCTCGTTGTCTCATACTGGGTCGCTCCTTGGATTGCAATCGTTTTGGTTGACCG
>CAIPNT010000066.1 GCA_903866485.1 uncultured Micrococcales bacterium
CGATCGAGCTCAATCTTGGTTTCACCCGGTCCACGCGAGCCCATTCCAACACCACCCGCTGCCTGACCACCGGCCTGACGCGACATAGACTCACCCCAACCACGCAGACGCGGCAACAGGTATTCGAGCTGCGCCAACTCAACCTGGGCCTTGCCCTCGCGAGACTTGGCGTGCTGGGCAAAAATATCAAGGATGACCGCGGTGCGATCAACCACCTTAACCTTCACCACATCTTCTAGATTTCTGCGCTGACTTGGCGCCAGTTCGGTGTCTGCGATAACCGTGTCGGCCCCCGATGAGACCACCAGCGCGCGCAACTCCTCGGCCTTTCCCTTGCCAAGATATGTCGCAGGGTCAGGATAGCTGCGACGCTGCAGCAAACCATCTAGCACAGTTGAACCCGCGGTCTCGGCCAGCGCGGCTAACTCGCGCAACGAGTTTTCGGCGTCTTCGAGGGTGCTCTGACCCCAGATACCGATTAGCAAAACCTTCTCAAGGCGAAGCTGGCGATACTCAACATCTGTGATGTCTTGCAGTTCGGTTGACAGACCGTTAACCCTGCGCAAGGCCGTGCGATCTTGAAGGTCAAACTGGTCGCCATCTGAGCTCGAATAACCGTGCGTGTCTTCGGCGCCAAGCGCCACCGCTCGCTCGCCACGACGCAGAATGCGGTCGATTACCTCATCACCGCGCGAGGCGAATGCGGCCTTGGCCTCAAGGTCTTCGGCATCGTCATCAAACGGGTTGTTGCTCATCCAACTAACACTAGTTTGCAGTTGTGTAATAGTGTTTCGAATATGTCCTCTGATCACTACTTTTCGGAGACCCCAGACAGCCATTACAAGCCAAAAGAAATTCAAGTGCTCATCGACGGCAAAACCGTTGTTGTAACCACCGCCGGAGGCATTTTTAGCCCGGATCACATTGATCAGGGAACCGGTGTGCTTTTGAACCACCTCGACGAGGTTCCACCAAGCGGAAACATTCTTGACATTGGTTGCGGCTGGGGCCCGATTGCCCTCTCGCTGGCGTCACGCGCGCCTCAGGCGACCATTTGGGCTATCGATGTAAACCAGCGCTCACTCGACCTAACGGCGGCCAATGCTAAGCGCCTGGGGCTGAGCAACATCAAGACAGCGAAACCGGATGAAGTGCCGGCCGATATTTCATTCAGCGCCATCTGGTCTAATCCGCCCATCCGAGTTGGCAAGGATGTGTTGCACGAAATCTTGCTTACCTGGCTGCCACGCCTGAGCGTTGACGCAGAGAGCTACCTGGTGGTTCAAAAGAACCTCGGCGCAGACTCACTAAGCCGCTGGATGGAGACCGCTCTCGGCGAAGACTTTTCGGTGATCCGAGTCGAGACAGCAAAAGGCTTTAGAGTGCTGCGCGTGAAGAACCGCGCGGGCCAGTAAGCGCATCTAGGTCGATCGAGCCGTCATAAACCAGCTCGGCGGCACCGCTCAAGCCAACGTGCTCGCCATCTTCGGCAGCAAACATGCGAACCCCAAGAACTCCCCCCGGAACGGTGACCTTCCACTGGTTTGGTGCACCCAGGCCAGCCCAGTGACGGGTGGCCAGCGCCGCGGCGACGATGCCGGTGCCACAAGACAGAGTTTCACCCGAACCGCGCTCAAATACGCGCATGGTAATTGAACCGACTCCGTTGACCACCATCGGGTCGGCCGGCACCACAAACTCGACATTTGCCCCGGCCTCGGGGGCTGGAATAATCAGTGGCTCTTCGGTTAGGTCAAGGGCGGCAAGTTCGCGCCCTTCGGCGAGCGCAACCACCACGTGCGGGTTGCCAACGTTGATTGCCTGACCAGGTCGAGGCACCTCAAGGTTGTGCGCCTTCACTAAGACATCACCCGAATCGAGCTTCCAGCGGCCGATGTCGACCACGAAGCCAGCGAGGTTTCGCTGCAAATCTTTTACGCCAGCGCGAGTGCCAATCGAAAGCGTTTCAGACTCACCAAGGTCAACCAACCCCTTTTCGGTCAGATACCGGGCGAAAACTCGGGTGCCGTTGCCGCACATTTCTGCCGTGCTGCCATCCGCGTTGTAATAATCCATGAACCAGGTGGCCTCTGACTCTTCGGCCAAGATGGCGGCGCCCTCGGTGATATTCTCAGACCTCACTACTCGGATGAGCCCATCGGCACCCACGCCAAAGTGCCGGTCACAAATCAGGGCAATCTGGTCGGGTGCCAGTGGCGCAACCCCCTCGGCGTCGAGGTAGAGCACGAAGTCATTGCCGGTGCCGTGACCCTTGGTGAAAGAAAGCAAACTAGCCATGCAACCAGCCTAGAGGCTTAGCCATTGGTCCACTAGAACCAGAGCCTTCGAGACATAGTCGGCGTCTTGATAGTCAAGCCATTTGATTCTTTGGTCGCGACGAAACCACGACATTTGTCTGCGAGCATACTTTTGGGTCAGCCGAACAGTGTCTGCGATTGCCTCAGCCTCGGTCATCAAACCATCTATTTGCTTGAGCGCCTGGGCATAACCGATTGCCGCCGATGATGTCTTGCCCACGCGAATGCCAAGTGGATCAAGGGCGCGAACCTCGTCAAGGATGCCCTGATGCCACATCAGCTGAACCCTGGCCTGCAACCTGCGCTTGAGGTCTTCGCGGTCGCCATTCACACCAATTTCTAGCACCGGCTGCCAGTCTTCAGGCACCTCAGGGAGAGCGGCGGCAAATGGTTCACCGGTAAGGGTCACTATTTCGAGCGCTCGAACACTGCGACGCCCGTTTTCTGGGATGATGCGGCTTGCAGCAACAGCATCTAGGGCCTTGAGTCGGCGGTGCAGTTCATGCGGACCGTGGTCGATAAGGTCTTGCTCGAGTTGGGCGCGCAGCTGCTCGTCACGAGCCGGAAATTCAAAGCGGTTGAGCACCGCGGCAACATAAAGCATCGAGCCACCCACCAAAATCGGCGTGACACCCCTGCCCTGCAAATCGAGGATAAGCGGCCTAGCCAGCTGCTGAAACTCGGCTGCGGTCGACTCATCAGTGATCTCAAGAAAGTCGAACAGGTGGTGTTGAATGCCGCCGCGCTCAGCCTCAGAAAGTTTGGCGGTGCCAATGTTCATGCCTCGATAAAACTGCATCGAGTCGGCATTGATGATTTCGGCGGGTTGACCTTTGGCAATCAGGTGCTTAGCGATCGAGATAGCCAACGCCGATTTGCCGGCACCGGTTGGCCCGACGACAGCGATCAGCTTGGTCATTAGTGGTTGTGAGGCGCGGCGTGGGGCTTGCCTAGAGTCGGCAGGCCGAGTGACACGCCAGCCTTGCCCGAAGCAGTCGGGGTGGCAGGAACGCCGCAGCTCGCCGCCTCGGCACGATCCCAAGCGTCGCCCGCGATAGTTCGACGCATCGAATAACCGGTGTCAGCGATGAGGTGATATGGGCCAGCTTCGGTGATGGTTGCGGTCACCAAGTCACCCGGGCGAGGAGCCTCGGCGCCAACCGGAACTTCGAAGTGCACGAGACGGTTGTCACGGCCGCGACCACTCATTCGCAGAGTGGCTTCGTCTTTGCGCCCGCCATTCGAAACTAAGACCTCTACCGCCTTGCCAATAAGGGCCTGGTTCTCTTCAAGAGAGATGCGGTTGACAAGTTCGAGCAAGCGCTCGTAACGCTCTTGAACCACTGCCTTGGGCAACTGGTCGGGCAGCGTCGCAGCCGGAGTGCCCGGGCGCTTGCTGTATTGGAAGGTGTAGGTGGCACCAAAACGCGATTGCTCGACTACCCTCATGGTTTCTAAGAAGTCTTCGTCGGTTTCGCCGGGGAAACCCACGATCAGGTCGGTCGTGATGGTCGCATCTGGGATGGCTGCGCGCACGCGGTCAAGGATTCCGAGGAACTTGTCACTTCGATAACTGCGGCGCATCTCCTTGAGAATGCGGTCGCTGCCCGACTGCAGCGGCATATGCAGGGTCGGCATTACGTTTGCGGTTTCGGCCATAGCCTCGATGACGTCATCGGTGAATGCGGCTGGGTGAGGACTGGTGAAACGAACGCGCTCGAGACCTTCGATTTCACCGCAGGCTCGAAGCAACTTGGCGAAGGCACCCTTATCGCCAAACTCGACACCATAGGTGTTGACGTTCTGACCGAGCAGTGTGATCTCAATGACACCCTCGGCAACGAGCGCCTTGATCTCGGCCAGGATTTCGCCCGGGCGACGGTCTTTCTCTTTGCCACGAAGACTTGGGACGATGCAGAAGGTGCAGGTGTTGTTGCAACCAACCGAGATTGAAACCCAAGCCGCATAGGTTGAGTCACGTTTGGTTGGCAAGTCTGATGGGAAGGTCTCCAGAGATTCGAGTATCTCGACCTGAGCCTCGTTGTTGTGGCGGGCACGTTCAAGCAGCGCCGGCAAAGAACCGATGTTGTGGGTTCCGAAGACCACGTCAACCCATGGAGCCTTCTTGATGATTGTGTCTCGGTCTTTTTGCGCGAGACAGCCGCCGACGGCGATCTGCAGGCCCGGGTTGACCTCTTTGTGCTCCCAAAGCTGACCGAGGTTGCCGTAAAGCTTGTTGTCGGCGTTTTCACGAACCGCACAGGTGTTGAAAACGACTACGTCGGCCAAGCCCTCTTCAACTGGTATGTAGCCGGCGCCTTCGAGTAGGCCAGAAAGACGTTCAGAGTCGTGAACGTTCATTTGGCAACCGAAGGTGCGAACTTCATAGCTGAGTGGGGTGGCTTTTGTCATGACTAGTCGATTTTACGCCTAACGCGACTAGTTGGCGTCGACCTGCGATTCGGCGAATCGAATCGCGGCGAAAACGATCGAGGATGGGTAGCCCTTGCGCCCGAGGTAACCCGCCAGCCGCCGCTCGCGGACCTCGCGGGTCAAGGTCGACATTTGGCGAATGCGGCGCGCGGCAAGCTCCTGAGCGGCCGCAAGGTCATCCTCTGAGGTGATTGTCTCAATGGCCTGCTCAACGAGTGGTGCTGGGACGCCTTTTTCGCTGAGCTCACGCTTGATGGCTGATTTAGATAGCCCCTTGAAGTTGCGGCGACTGTTCACGATAGTTTCGGCGTATGCCGCGTCGTCAATCAAACCAACCTCTGTGAAACGCTCAAGAACGCGTTCGGCAATCTCTGACGGGATCTCGCGCTTTTCTAGAATCTGGCGAAGCTGCTGAGTCGATTTGGCACTGCGTGCTAGCTGATGCAGCAAGACGTTGCGTGCCCGCTGCTCGAGGCGTTCTGGCGTTGGCGGAGCCTTTTCTCTGGCCGGCTTATTGCCCGGCGCGTCTGACTCGTTTGACTTCGAACCCCGTGAAGGCGAAAAGCCTGAGGTTCGCTTTCGTGAACCATCAGGCTTTGCGCGTTGTTGGAATGCCATTTTTAGCCGGCGTTGGCTGCCTTGGCAACCTTTGCAGAAACCGCCGAGTCAACTTCTTCGGCCGGAAGGTCAGCTACGGCACGAGGAACGCCGATGCCAAGTTTGGTCTTGATCTTCTTTTCGATCTCGTTGGCGACTTCGGCGTTTTCGAGCAGGTACTTGCGGGCATTTTCTTTGCCCTGGCCCAGCTGCTCGCCGTCGTAGGTGTACCAGGCGCCAGATTTTTTAACGATCTCTTGCTCTACACCAAAGTCGATGAGGCTTCCTTCGCGAGAAATTCCAACGCCGTAGATGATGTCGAACTCGGCCTGCTTAAACGGAGCCGCCATCTTGTTTTTGACAACCTTGACGCGAGTGCGGTTTCCGACGGCCTCGACACCGTCTTTTAGAGTCTCGATGCGGCGAATGTCTAGACGAACCGAAGCATAGAACTTCAGCGCCTTACCGCCGGCGGTGGTCTCTGGGCTGCCAAAGAAGACACCAATCTTCTCGCGAAGCTGGTTGATAAAGATCATGGTGGTGCCGGTGTTGTTTAGCGCACCGGTCAACTTGCGCAGAGCCTGCGACATCAAGCGCGCCTGGAGACCCACGTGTGAGTCGCCCATCTCGCCTTCGATTTCAGCGCGAGGAACAAGTGCAGCAACTGAGTCGATAACAATGATGTCGATAGAGCCCGAGCGAATCAGCATGTCAGCGATTTCGAGGGCCTGCTCACCGGGGTCTGGCTGGCTAACCAGAAGCGCGTCGGTGTCTACACCAAGCGCCTTGGCGTACTCAGGGTCAAGCGCGTGCTCGGCGTCGATGAATGCCGCGATGCCTCCGTTGCGCTGAGCGTTAGCAATCGCGTGAAGAGCAACAGTTGTTTTACCCGAAGACTCAGGACCGTAAACCTCGATGATGCGGCCGCGTGGCAAGCCGCCAATGCCTAGGGCAACGTCAAGGGCAATCGAACCAGTTGGGATGACCTCAACCGGTGCGCGCTCATCTGAACCGAGTCGCATAACTGAACCCTTGCCAAACTGGCGGTCAATCTGGGCAAGTGCTGTGTCTAGAGCTTTTTCGCGGTCTGCTGGAGATGGCATTTGTTGTCTCGTCTTTCTTCGAATGTTGCTTTGACACTATGCACCGGGTCGGACATTTTGCCTTTTGACACCAAAGTTGTTGAAAACTACGTTCAAAACTCTGTTGTTATTAGGTTAGCAACTTTCGAACAAGATTTCGAGAGTTAATTAGAACGGCGTGTCGAATCTTCGAAACTATTTCTTTGACTTGGTCTTGTTTATGCCGTGCCAGCGCTCTTTGGGAACGCCGGTTTGCCGGCATATAGCCAGCCAGACATCTCTAGGGTCTGCACCTTCGTTGATTAGTTGCGAGCCGCTCTTGTCTGAATGCTCGGTTAGAGCCAAGTCTGAGGCAATTACCTCTGAATAAGCCTCTCCAAACTCATCAATCATGAGTTCGCGAAACTCACTCAAACGCATAAATTGACCGAGCTGAGTTTGAGGCTAGGCGCGCGAACCGACGAGGTTCGAGTCGAAGTCTGCGAACAAGTCTGCCGGAACGGTGTCTGGAACAACCACGCCCTCGAGCACTGCTAGACGGTCACTGACCTCTCGCATGATCTTTGAAATAGGCACTTCGAGAGCGTCGGCAACCGACGCCAAAATCTCTGATGATGCCTCTTTTTGACCTCGTTCGACTTCACTTAGGTAGCCGAGAGCGACGCTGGCCTTGCCAGCAACTTGTCGGAGGGTGCGACCCTTCTGCAGGCGGAAGTCCCGCAGTACGTCACCGATTTCTTGACGAACTAAAACCATTGGAGCCTCCTCTTCATTGAATCCGTTGTAGATAACTTACTCGGTAGCTAAGACAAACATTAACTCGAACTACTGAATGTTACCTGTGAATCTGTATCCCTAGACAACCGCGGAATCAGCGAAATTGTTCCCAAAGCAACGAAACAGCGGCGGCTACAGCCTGTGACCTGATCGCGTCGCGGTCGCCGGCGAAGAGGTTTGCGACGGCAACTGAACCATTGATGCTGTCTACCGCAACAAACACCTTGCCAACCGGCTGACCATCTTGACCACCAGGCCCTGCAACACCGGTGGTAGCAACACCAACCACGCTCGACACATCGATTCGCATCACTGCTGCAAACTGTGCCCTGACTCCCCTAGCCATCTGCAATGCAACTTCGGCGCTAACCGCACCCAAGTCAGCCAGCGCAGTGACATTCAGCAGTTGGCTCTTAACCTGGTTTTGATATGCGGTCACCGAACCCAGCACGACAGCGGAGGCGCCAGAAATCGCAACGAACTCCGCGCACAACAGCCCTCCGGTCAGCGACTCGGCGATGGCAAGCTTCAGGTCTAGAGACTGCAGCCTGGTCAATACATCCGCAGCGCTGCTCACGCTAGCGGCTCGCCTTTGCTGCCGCGACCACGTATTCGATGCCCGAATAGGCGGTTAATACAACCGCCGTGATGACCAGCACCTGCTCGAAAGCCGCAAACCAAAACCCCGGAAACCAGGCGGTAAGCGGAGAAACCAAGAATCCAACCATGATTCCTTGAAAAATGGTTTTTAGCTTGCCACCGGTTGAAGCCGCGATCACTTGTCTTTTGGCAACCACGAGGCGATAAACGGTGATGCCGAGCTCGCGAACCAAAATGAGGATGGTCACCCACCAAGCCACCTGACCCAAGATAGAAAGCGTTATCAGTGCGCCTCCCAGCAGCGCCTTGTCGGCGATTGGATCTAGCAGCTTGCCCAGATTGGTGACCAAACCCTTCTTGCGGGCAATCGCCCCGTCAACGCCGTCGCTGGCCATGATGACAATGAAGATCAAAACCGAGAACCAACGCAGCGGTGACTGAGGGTCAC
>CAIPNT010000067.1 GCA_903866485.1 uncultured Micrococcales bacterium
AAATTTACATAAACGCGATGTTCACTTCAGCAGTTCTGAATAACCCGGTAACGGGACACGATTACGGTATTGCCTATTCCGAAACGCCAATTGTTGAGAACACTAATGGACCACTTGCCAACACCGGTAGCGACTTGACCCTGCTTTGGGTCGCACTTGGCTTACTTGTAGTTGGTGGAAGCTTGACTTTCCGCAGAAAGAACTAGCGAAGAACATCTTCGGCGATTGCTAGTTCTGGGGCTAGGAATCGGTCTGGGCCAACGCCTTGAACGCCGGCTGCACGAAGCTTGGCGATGTAAGCCCCGGTAACCGGAGCTGGCTTTAGACCAACACGCATTTCGCTTGCACGAGCTGCTGTGATGTATTCGATAGCGAGGATGCGTCGTAGATTGTCCACGATCTTGCGCAGTTTGCGACCCGAGTGCCAACCCATTGATACGTGGTCTTCCTGCATTGCTGAAGACGGAATGCTGTCCACGCTGGCTGGGTTAGCAAGACGCTTGTTTTCGCTGACCAAACCGGCCTGGGTGTACTGGGCGATCATCAGTCCAGAGTCCACGCCGGCGTCGCCAGCCAAGAATGGCTCCAGACCTGAATTGCGAGCCTTGTCGAGCGCCCGGTCGGTGCGGCGTTCGCTCATTGAGCCAAGGTCGGTGGCTGGGATTGCCAAGAAGTCGAGCACATAGGCAACCGGAGCTCCGTGGAAGTTTCCGTTTGAGGTGACTTCTCCGTTTTCTAGCACGACCGGGTTATCGATCGCTGCAGCCAGTTCGCGCTCGGCAACCAAGGTTGCGTAGGTGATGGTGTCGCGTAGACCACCGGTGACCTGCGGTGCGCAACGAAGCGAGTAGGCGTCTTGAACCTTTGAATCACCATGACGATGTGATGCCACAATTTCGCTGTCCTTCAAAGCCGCAAACATGTTGGCGGCCGAAGTTGTCTGACCTGGGTGTGGGCGAAGTGGTTCGTGTAGTTCTGGGCGGAAGACCTGGTCGGTTCCCATCTGGCTCTCAACGCTCATCGCGGCAATGATGTCGGCGTGGTCTACCAACTTCTCAAGGTCGTGTAGCGCAAGGATTAGCATTCCGAGCATGCCGTCGGTGCCGTTGATCAGAGCCAAACCTTCTTTTTCTTGTAATTCGAGTGGCTCGATTCCAGCCTCGGCAAGCAGCTCAGGAACTGGGCGCTCAACACCGTTCGAATCGGTGGCGCGACCCTCACCCATGAGCACGAGAGCGCAGTGAGCAAGAGGGGCAAGGTCGCCAGAACAACCGAGCGATCCGTACTCGTGAACCACCGGAGTGATACCGGAGTTGAGCAAGGCTGCCATGGTTTCGGCAACCACCGGGCGAACGCCGGTGCGGCCTGAGCAGAGCGTCTTGAGTCGGTTGAGCATTAGGGCGCGAACCACTTCGGTTTCGACAGCTGGGCCCATTCCGGCAGCGTGCGAACGAATCAGCGACTTCTGAAGCTGAACTCGATCTTCCTGGGCAATGTGGCGGTTTGCTAGCGCTCCGAATCCGGTTGAGATTCCATAAACCGGGGTGTCACCCTTCGCCAGAGCCTCAATGTGGGCGCGAGTTTTTGCCATCGCGTCTAGTGCGTCTTGGCCAATTTCAACCTCGGCCCCGTTGCGAGCTACTGCTACTAGGTCGGCTCGAGTTAGGCCGGCAACGTGAATGGTTACTTTGCTCATGGTTTCCTTTACTTGAAATCTTCCGAAAGATAAGTTTTGTGAATTAGGTTGACCCCTGGCCGATAGGCGAGGTGAAGCGCGCTCGGTGCATTTAGGTCGATTAGGTCGGCGCGCATTCCAACCTTGATGGCACCGATGTCGTGGCGGCGAAGAGACTTTGCCCCACCCTTGGTTGCCGACCAGATCGCCTGTTCCACGGTGAAGTGCATGTCGCGCACGGCTACCGCAATGCAAAACGGCATCGAGGTGGTGTAGCTAGAGCCAGGATTGCAATCCGTGGCAAGTGCCACGGTAACTTTGGCGTCCCAAAGTTCTCTGGCGTCTGGGTA
>CAIPNT010000068.1 GCA_903866485.1 uncultured Micrococcales bacterium
AGTGAAGAAACATGAATGAGGAAAAGAAAGCTGAAAAGCTTCAAGAAATGAGCGACTGGGTCGAACTTCGTGACTCGTGGACCAGAAAGCGTTTTGACTATCAAGAACGCTGGCACGGATGGCGTTCGCCGTTCGGTCTTGGTCTCGGTTTCGTCTTGCTGAGCGCAGGCTTGTTCCTGCTCAGCTTGGCCTGGACCAATCTAGTTCGCTAGATAACGAAAAAGACCTCCGATGAAAGTCGGGGGTCTTTTCTTTTGCTTACTAGTCCACGCTGCGCGTGTATTTCACGAATTCAGAGAGTTCGCCGACCTTGTCGTAAAGACTGCGTGCAACCTCGTTGTGTGCTTGGGTTTCCCACCAAACTTTTCTAGAGCCGGTCTCAGTTGCAATATCGGCTAGTCGCAAGATCAACGAGCGAGCAATTCCTTGACCTCGAACACTTGAATCTACGAAGAGATCTTCGAGATATAGATCTGGAGCCACGTTCCAGGTCGAGAGGCTAAACGAGAAATGCGCAAGACCAGCGATTTTCCCATCAACTTCGGCAACTAAGCCGTGAATGCCAAAATCGTCATCTAGCAATCGCTGCCAGGTTAGCTCGGTTTGCTCATCGCTAAGTTCTGTCTCGTAAAAGACTAAGTAGCCTGCCCACAGGGTGTCCCATTGTTCACGGTCGTTAGCCTGCAAACTGCGAATCAAGGCTGCCAATTTGCTTATTCCTGAGGCTGAACGTGGTTTGGGTCCATCCAGAATAGGTCCCATAGGTGACCGTCAAGGTCTTCAAAGCCCCAGCTGAACATGAACCCCAAGTCTTCTGGTTCGTTCACTTTGCGAGCGCCTAGTTCAATGGCCTTGCCGGCGAGGGCGAGAACTTCATCCTTGGTTTCGCAGGCAAAGCCGAAGATTGCCTCGGTTGTGGTCGAGGCCGCGATTGGCTTGTCGATGAAGGCCGAGAATTTTGCCTGCTCAACGAGCATCACATAAATGGTGTCGCTGACGACCATGCAGGTCGAAGTTTCGTCAGTGAACTGTGCGTTGAACTTGAAGCCAAGTTCGGTGAAGAAATCGACCGACTTCTTTAGGTTGGCAATTGGTAAGTTTACGAAGATTGAGTTCAACATGCCTCAATGCTAACGGTCAGAAATCGCCGGGTGTTGACCTAGGCGGTGCCCGAAAGTGGGTAAACAACGAGGTCCCACCACTTGGCCATTGGGAGTTCGCGCACGGTGTCGCCTGCGGCTTCGGTATCGGTGGCAAAAACATCCAAAAAGACCTTGCCGTGCGGCACTGCCAAACGAATCGAACCGATGCGACCTTCGGACTGAAGGACCTTCACCATCGCTTTTTCGTCCTCAACTACTGCCATGACTTCCTTCATGTCGGTGCCCTCCTTGAAGGTGCTGACGACCATGAATGCTGCAAGTTCTGACATGTCTTCTCCTACTGTTTTTGGTTATTGAACACTAACCCCGTTGCTTTGAAGCCTATTCCGTTGACTTGATTGCTGCTTCCACTCCACGGATGACTTCGCGCCAGGTTGCCTCCATATCGGCATCGTCTGGCAGGCGCCCGTGAAGTTCCAGGTCGACTAGACCGTGGAGTTGGGCCCAGAGCGCACGTGCGCGAAGGTGCGAACCGCCAGCGGCTTCAACAACGATTCCCAGTATTTGAAGTTCAAGACCTTCAGGCAATAGATCTCGGTGCAGGTGTTGCTGAAACACAACGGGGTAGAGGTTTGGGTTTCGCAACGCCCAATCGCGATAAAAATGAATCTTTTCACTAGGGGATTTACCTGCGGCTTCGAACCCCGCTCCAAAATCACGTAGCCACTCACTTTGCACAAGTGCGATTACTTCCTCGCGGTTCTTTACGTGGTCGTAAAGGCTAGGGGCTTTGATGTCCAGTGCCGCGGCCAGGGTGCGCATCGACAGTGCATCGATGCCGTTTACCTCGATGATCGCCCTCGCGGCATCGGCAATAGATCTGCGATTAACCATCTTGCGAATTGTCATGCTTCGATGCTACCGTTTTCCTAACGCTGTTAGGAAAGGACACGGAATGACTTCATCGCCGCTACTTGGTTCGGTAATCGGTGGTCCCAAATTTGTGCTGAGACTCGAAGGAGCGGTGCTGTTTGTGGCCAGCATTGCGTTGTTTGCCGTGCAGGGGCAGCTCTGGTGGTTGTACCCAGCACTTTTGTTGGCCCCTGACATCTTTATGCTCGGCTACCTTCGCAACACCAAACTCGGAGCGATCACCTATAACCTCGGCCACTCGTATCCTGCTGCCGCCGCAGTGACCGCATTGGGCTTTGTTATCGTTTCACCGGTGACGATCGCGATTGGAGCAATATGGTTCGGCCACATCGGGTGGGACAGAATGCTTGGCTACGGATTGAAATATGGCACCAGCTTCAAGCACACTCATTTGGGTGATCTTGAAAAAAACAAGACTGTGTAGTCGTTTAGCAATCATTCACTCAGTCTGCTTATAGTGACCTCAGGCATCTTCGATAGAAAGAGACACTATGACCAAGGTTCTTCTCACCGGTTCAAGCGGTTACATCGGCAAGCACATTACCCTGCGACTTTTGACTGATGGTTACGAAGTTCGCGCTTCGGTTCGCTCTCGCGCTAAGGGTGAAGAGGTTAGACAGGCGATGGCCGCCAATCTTCCGGTCGGTTTCGACCTCGCTAGCAAGCTCAGCATCGTTGAACTTGACCTCGAGTCTGATTCGGGCTGGGATGAAGCGCTGGCCGGCGTCGATGTTCTGGTGCACAGCGCCTCACCGTTTCCAATCACTTCGCCAAAGGATGAGAACGAGTTGATTCGACCGGCCGTCGAAGGAACCCTGCGTGCACTGCGTGCCGCCCACAACGCTGGAGTCAAGCGTGTGATTCTCACTTCATCAGTGGCAGCGATTTATGGCAATGACCTGCCAGCGGGCAAGACCGAGTTCGACGAGACCATGTGGAGTGATGTCAATCACCAGGTCGGCCGCGTGCCTTACACAAAGTCGAAAACGCTAGCCGAAAAGGCTGCCTGGGATTACATCGCAGCAGAAGCACCAGAACTTGAACTCACGACAATCAACCCGGTGCTGGTAGCCGGTGTTCCACTCGATGAGCACTACGGTTCTTCGGTTTCGGTGGTTGAGCGCGTCTTGAGCGGCAAAGACCCAATGCTGCCTGATTTGTCATTCTCAATCGTTGACGTCAAGGATGTCGCGGCAATGCACGTCAAGGCAATCGGCATCGAGGCCTCAAAGGGCAAGCGCTTCATCGCC
>CAIPNT010000069.1 GCA_903866485.1 uncultured Micrococcales bacterium
ACCAACTTTTCAGGTGGTCAGCGCCAGCGTTTGGCAATCGCTCGCGCCTTGGTGAAGCTACCCGAAGTGCTCATCTTCGACGACTCGTTCTCGGCACTCGACCTCACCACCGATGCGAGGTTGCGTCAGGCCTTGGCTCGTGAGCTTCCGACCGTAACCAAGATCATCGTTGGCCAGCGCGTCGCCAGCATCAAGCACGCAGACCAGATTGTGGTTTGCCAGGATGGCAAGGTTGCCGGCCTAGGCACCCACGCCGAACTTCTCAAGGACAACGCCATTTATCAAGAGATTGTGGCATCACAGATGACTGCTGAGGAGGCCGCGTAATGTCTAACTCACCAACACAGAAGCCGGGCACGCCGGTAAAGCCCGGTCAAAAATCAGCAGCTCGAATGACCGCCCCGGCCGGAGCACTGGGCGGCCGCCCACAAGGTGGGATGGGCGGTGGGCGCCCTGGGGCTGGCATGGGCATGCCAGCCGAAAAGTCACTCAACTTTGGCCCTAGCGCCAAGCGACTGCTGCGCCGACTTCGGCCTGAGCGCGGGCGCATCCTGGTGGTTATTGTCTTGGCCGTAGCCTCAGTGACTCTCAACGTGCTTGGCCCGTGGATGCTTGGCAAGGCCACCAACGTGATCTTCAACGGTGCCATCTCGGCCAAGTTGCCAGCTGGCTACAGCAAGGCGCAGATCTTGGCAGGGCTAAAGGCACGCGGCCAGGGCCAGTTTGCCTCGTTGCTGCAAAACATGGACTTAAACCCGGGTCACGGCATCGACTTTGCCGCGCTCACTCAGATTTTGGTGACCGTTATCGGCATCTATCTGGGTGCCTTTATCTTTGGCATCGTTCAGGCGCGCATCCTGAATGTGAGCGTGCAGAACACCATTTTTCAGCTGCGTCGCGAGACCGAGGCCAAGCTGCACCGCTTGCCGCTTTCATACTTTGACACCATCGCTCGAGGCGAGCTGCTCAGCCGCGTGACCAACGACATCGACAACGTTTCACAGTCGTTGCAACAGACCCTGAGCCAGGTTTTGGTGAGCCTGCTGACCGTGATTGGTGTGCTCGTGATGATGTTCACCATCTCGCCGGTGCTTGCTCTGATTGCTCTGGTCAGCATTCCGGCCAGCTTGGTTTTGACCACAGCTATCGCCAAGCGCAGCCAAAAGCTGTTTGTTGACCAGTGGGCCAAGACCGGCCAGCTAAACGCGCACATCGAAGAGAGCTTCACCGGCCACGCGTTGGTCAAGGTGTTTGGTCGCTCGAAGGCCGTGGAGGCCAAGTTCGGTGAGCTAAATCAGCAGCTTTATAAGTCGAGCTTCGGTGCCCAGTTTGTGTCGGGCATCATCATGCCGAGCATGATGTTTATTGGCAACCTGGTTTATGTTGCTATCGCCGTTGTCGGTGGCATTTTCGTGGCCAATGGGGCACTCAGCCTGGGTGCAATTCAGTCGTTTATTCAGTATTCGCGCCAGTTTAACCAGCCGCTGGCTCAGTTGGGCTCGATGGCAAACCTGATGCAGTCGGGTGTGGCTTCGGCCGAGCGAGTGTTTGAGTTGCTTGACACCGATGAGCAGTCGACCGATCCATCGCCCGCCGAAAGCCCAGCCGAGCGCACCGGAACCTTGACCTTTGAGAATGTGAAGTTTGGTTATACCCCAGAGTCCACGCTGATCTCAAACCTGAACCTATCGGTTAAACCGGGTCAAACCATCGCTATTGTGGGTCCAACCGGTGCCGGAAAAACTACGCTGGTCAACCTGATTTTGCGCTTCTATGAGCTAAACGCCGGCCGCATCACCCTTGATGGTGTCGACATTTCCAAGATGACCCGCAACGACCTGCGTGGCCGCATCGGCATGGTTCTGCAAGACACCTGGTTGTTCAAAGGAACCATCCGCGACAACATCGCCTATGGCAACCCGAGTGCAACCGAAGAGCAAATCGTCGAGGCGGCAAAGGCCACCTATGTTGATCGCTTTGTTCGCACGCTGCCGCTTGGCTATGACACCATCTTGGATGACGATGCCTCAAACGTGAGTGCCGGTGAAAAGCAGCTGCTCACCATTGCCCGTGCTTTCTTATCGCAGCCGACAGTGCTGATCCTTGATGAAGCCACCTCATCGGTTGACACCCGCACCGAGGTGTTGGTTCAGCGGGCCATGGCGGCACTTCGCAAAGATCGCACCAGCTTTGTGATTGCTCACCGCTTGTCGACCATCCGTGATGCCGACTTGATTTTGGTGATGGAGCACGGCGACATTGTCGAGCAGGGCAACCACGCCGAGTTGATCAAGCGCGATGGTCCTTATGCGGCGCTGTATCGCTCGCAGTTTGAGGCTACCGAAGGCTAGTTTCGAACTTCGCCATTCGTTTGGGTTAGCTCAACTCGGGCAATCACGCCGGTTGCTCTTGCTTTGACGATTGCTTCAGAGCGTGTGTGGCATTTCAAGATTCTAAAAATACGGATGGTCTCTTGACGAACGGTTGATTCTGAAAGCAACACGTGTTTGGCGATTTCGGCGTTGGTTAGGCCATCAGCCATGAAGTGCAAGATCTGCACCTGACGGGTGGTTAGCTCTTGCACCGAGATTTCATCGGGTTCAACAACTGCGGCTGCCTTAGTTTGTGGGCGCAATGAAACACCCTTGCTGTCCATAAACAGGCCAACTAGGTTGCTTAGCAGGCGTGAGTCTTCAACTTTGGCGTTAAAGTTTTCGGTGTCTCGTGTGAAGCTCATAAACACGGCTCCGGTGACAACGCCGGCCACTTCAATTGGCAAGCAAACGGAGGTTTCGTTGTCGCCTTGCTCGATGCTTAGTTTTCGTGTGCGAACTCCGCGTGCCAAAAAAGTCTCTTCCCAGGCTGAGATCTGCACTTGTGAGTCGTCTGGCACTACGCCATAGGCGGCCACTTGAATAAGGTATGAGCGCTGGTCAAGCAGATAGATGGCCACACCGCGGCAGCCACCCTTCAAGTATTCAGAATGGGTCACTCGACGGCAAAAGTCTTGAGCGTTGGTGCTTTGGGTTAGCAGCTCAACTGTGTTTTTTACGGCCTCTATTACGTCCAGCACTGGTTCTTTGCTGATAGTTGTCATCTTTTAACCCCCAAAATTGTGTGACCTAAAGCCCGAAGCCCCCGCTTCTGTAACAACTGTAAGCCGGACT
>CAIPNT010000070.1 GCA_903866485.1 uncultured Micrococcales bacterium
GGCAAGGGCATCACCTTTGACACCGGCGGCATCTCGCTAAAGCCTGGAGCTTCAATGGTCGGCATGAAATATGACATGACTGGCGCGGCAAGCTGCCTGCACTCTGTCATAGCAATTGCCGAACTTGGCCTTGACATAGAGGTGACCTCATGGCTTTGTCTCGCTGAGAACATGCCTTCGGGAACCGCAACGCGACCAAATGACGTCATCAAGATCAAAAATGGCAAGACCGTTGAGGTGCTCAACACCGACGCCGAGGGGCGTCTGGTGCTTGCTGATGGAATTTCTGCAGCACTCGAAACCGAGCCTGATGTTTTGGTTGATATTGCCACCCTCACTGGAGCGGCGCGAGTGGCACTGGGCACTCGCTATTCGGCCGTCATGGGTTCGGCAGACGCTGTGTCAATGGTTGAGGCAGCTGCGTTCGACAGCGGTGAGTTGGTCTGGCACATGCCGCTGCCTACCGAGCTGCGAGCCTCACTCGAATCAGATGTTGCTGACATCGCAAACGCGAAGATTGGCTCAACCGCAGGTGGCATGCTGCTAGCTGGCGTTTTCTTGAAGGAGTTTGCCCAACCAACCGGTGCGGCAAAATCGAACCCAGCTTGGGCCCACCTTGACATCGCAGGAACCGCCAACAACGATGGTTCTGCATACGGATATGTGCCGAAGGGTGCCACGGGCGTAATGGTGAGAACTCTAATTGCGCTGGCTGAGGGAATGTCACGCTAAACAAGCGCTGAGACAGTAGTAAAGTTTTAAATACTCGTGAACCTTTAAAGGGAGATTTTTCGTGGCCGACCACAACTTTGACATCGTAATTCTTGGTGGCGGAAGTGGTGGCTATGCCGCCGCCCTTCGCTCTGCACAGCTAGGCAAGTCAGTTGCTCTGATCGAGAAAGACAAGCTCGGTGGCACCTGCCTGCACCGTGGTTGCATCCCAACTAAGGCCTTGCTTCACTCTGCCGAAATCGCAGACAATGTCAAAGAGGCAGCTCACTACGGCGTAAACGCCCAGTTCGGTTCAATTGACATGCCAGCCGTGAACAAATACCGTGACAGCATTGTCGACCGCCTGTTCAAGGGTCTGACCGGCCTAGTCGGGTCTAAGGACATCACTGTTGTTTCGGGTGAGGGACGCCTAGTCGGCCCTAAGACCATTCAAGTTAACGGTGACAACTACACCGGAAGCAACATCATCCTCGCTTCTGGTTCTTACAGCCGCTCGCTTCCTGGCCTAGAAATTGGTGGCCGTGTGATCACCTCAGAGCACGCTCTTCAGTTGAACTTCGTACCAAATAAGGTGATCGTTCTCGGTGGTGGCGTCATCGGCGTCGAGTTCGCCTCGATCTGGCGCTCATTCGGCGCTGAGGTCACCATCATCGAAGGTCTGCCAAGCTTGGTTCCAAACGAAGACCCTTCGGTTAGCAAGGCCCTCGAGCGCGCATTCCGCAAGCGCGGCATTGACTTCAAGACTGGCGTTCGATTCTCTGGTGTAGAGCAACACGAAAACGGCGTTGTAGTCAGCCTTGAGAGCGGCGAGAAGCTCGATGCTGAGCTAATGCTCGTTGCCGTTGGCCGCGGACCAAACTCTGCTGGACTTGGCTATGAAGAGCAGGGCGTGGCGATGGATCGCGGCTATGTTCTAACCAATGAGCGTCTCCAGACCAACTTGCCTGGCGTGTACGCCGCAGGTGACATCGTTCCAGGACTTCAGCTAGCACACCGTGGTTTTCAGCAGGGAATCTTCATTGCTGAAGAAATCGCCGGCCTAAAGCCTGCCGTTATCGATGAAAGCGGCATTCCTAAGGTCACCTACTGCGAGCCAGAGATTGCATCTGTTGGCCTAACCACAGCCCAAGCAACCGAGAAGTACGGCGCAGAGAACATTTCGACCTACGAATACAACTTGGGCGGCAACGGCAAGAGCCAGATTCTTGGCACTGCAGGCTTTATCAAGTTGATTCGTCAAAACAATGGCCCGGTTATCGGTGTGCACATGATTGGTTCGCGCGTTGGCGAACAGATCGGTGAAGCACAGCTAATCGTCAACTGGGAAGCATATCCAGAAGATGTCGCCACCTTGATTCACGCCCACCCGACCATGAACGAAGCAATCGGCGAAGCTCACCTAGCTCTTGCCGGCAAGCCACTTCACGCCCACGCCTAAGAATTCGAAAGTCCCACAAGGAGCACACAATGAGCGAATCAGTAGTACTACCAGCACTCGGTGAGAGCGTCACCGAAGGAACGGTGACCCGTTGGCTAAAGAAGGTTGGCGACAGCGTTGCTGTTGACGAGCCACTGGTTGAAGTTTCTACCGACAAGGTAGACACCGAGATCCCATCACCGGTTGCCGGCGTAATCGAGCAAATCTTGGTGCAAGAAGACGAAACCGTTGAGGTTGGCGCCGTTCTTGTGATCATCGGCGATGGTTCGGCAGCTGCCGCTGCTCCAGCAGCACCCGCA
>CAIPNT010000071.1 GCA_903866485.1 uncultured Micrococcales bacterium
CTTAGGGTCACCGCACTGCAAGACATATATGCCCGCTGTGGTTAGACGGTGGCAGTTGATGCCGTTGAAGAAGCCCTTGTTGGCAAGCGACAAGAAGTTTGCTACTGCCTGCGGAGCCTTGGCGCCATCCAGTTGAAGACCTAGCGTCGAACCGGCCAACTGCATGGTTCCATTCCAAAGTTTTGACTTGGCCAGAGCCGGGCTTGGCACAAGACTCGAATTGACAGGCGTGGTTGGGCTGGCAACTGGGTTTGCACTAGCAACCGGTGTTGAACTGGCAACCGGTGTGGCACTGGTCGAAGGAGTGGCAGTCGCGGCAGCACTAACCGAGGCGCTCGGAGTTTGCGAAACCTTGCCAGGGCCAAAGCCGAAGTAAGCAACCTGAAGCAAACCGGCGACCAACAATATCGCCACAGCGGCAATAACGGCGCGCCTATTGTCTTGGCGTTTGCGGTCTTTTTCGGCCTGCTGACGTTTTTGCTTTGCCTCATAATCGGCGAGGCGCGCGTCGGCGGTCGCAAAAATGTTCTGGTGCTTCTTCTTTGATGCCATGATTCCTCCGAGTTCAGACTCGTTCAAATATAACCGTCGAGGTGTGCCTTTGCCCGCCATTGCATCGTCTAACCTGAATGCATGTCTGATCAGCCGAGCGTGTTTGCTAGCACAACTCCACTGGCCGCCAGAATGCGACCAAGCACCATGGCCGAGGTTATAGGCCAGCGTCACCTGCTAAAACCTGGTTCACCGCTGATGTCGCTGGCATCTCCGGTGGCTCAGGGCACCAAGATTTCGTCGGCATCGGTTATTCTGTGGGGCCCACCAGGCACCGGCAAAACCACTTTGGCTCAGGTTGTTGCCCGCGGCAGCGGCAGACGTTTTGTTGAGTTGAGCGCCATAACTGCGGGCGTAAAGGAAGTGCGCGAAGTGCTCGATAAGGCGCGCAACGACAAAGACCTTTATGGCGTCAGCACGGTTTTGTTTTTAGACGAGATTCACCGCTTTTCAAAGGCTCAGCAGGATGCCCTGCTGCCGGGCGTTGAGGCCGGTGTAGTGGTGCTGATTGCCGCAACCACCGAAAACCCTTCCTTTTCGGTGATTAGCCCGCTGCTTTCAAGATCTCTGGTTTTGACGCTCGAGTCGCTAGATGATGAAGATATTGCCGAGCTAATCGCCCGAGCAGTCAGTGATGCGCGTGGGCTTGCCGAGCAGGTGACCATAACTGAGACCGAAATCGCCCAGATCGTGCGACTGGCGCTGGGTGACGCGCGACGGGCGCTGACGGTGCTTGAATCGGCGGCAACCTCGGCGATCACGGCCCGACAGCACAAGATCGCCAAGAGTGCAAAGAGTGGCAAGCCGGCTAAACCGAAAATCACCATTGCCGACATCGAAACCGCCGCAGACCGCGCACTGTTGCGCTATGACAAGGATGGCGACCAGCACTATGACGTGATCAGCGCCTTCATCAAATCGGTTCGCGGTTCAGACGCCGACGCGGCGATTCACTACTTGGCGCGAATGATCGAAGGGGGAGAAGACCCAAGATTCATCGCCCGAAGGCTCATGATTTTGGCCGCCGAAGACATCGGTCTGGCCGACCCGCAGGCACTGCCTTTGGCTGTTTCGGCCGCCGAGATGGTGGCAATGGTTGGCATGCCTGAAGGGCGCATTCCGCTTGCCGAAGTCACCATTTATTTAGCCCTGGCACCAAAGTCAAACACCGCCTACAACGCCATAAACAATGCCTTGAACGACGTGCGCAACGGAGTGGTCGGTGGCGTGCCGAACGCTCTCAAGAGCTCAAACTTCGCCAAGGCACAGAGTCAGGGCGCCGGCGTTGGCTATCTTTATCCTCATGAAGACAGCAAGGCCGTTGTTGCCCAGCGCTATCTAGACGACAAGGTTCTTGACCGGCGCTATTACCTGCCCAAAGAAATTGGTCACGAACGAGAACTTGCCGAACGATGGCCAAAACTGCGCGAAATTATCCGCGGCTTCAAGCGCAATTAGGGCAAGACATCCTTGGATTGTCGCGGTTGCTACTGCTAGACTTGTCAGGTTGCCGACTGGAGCACTCAAACGCGGCTGTGAGAGTGTTCAATCACGGTGCGACCGTCTAATAGCCGGACGGTCCGTGGCAGAGGATCACCAAGATCCGACTTGTGAACAAAAACCGCTATAAGCGATTCGATAAGAATCCATTGAAAGGAAAACGTGTCAAAGACCACACGTACCCGCAGCAAGACTCGTTTGTCTCGCGCACTGGGCATTGCCCTAACCCCAAAAGCAGCTAAGTATCTTGAGAAGCGCCCTTATGCTCCAGGTGAGCACGGACGCACCAAGAAGAAGGCAGACAGCGACTACGCCGTTCGACTTCGCGAGAAGCAGCGTCTACGCGCCCAGTACGGCATCCGTGAGGCTCAGCTTCGCAAGACCTTCCAGGAAGCAAAGCGCGCCGAGGGTCTAACCGGTGAGAACCTGGTAGAGCTTCTAGAGATGCGTCTCGACGCACTAGTGCTTCGTGCCGGCATCGCCCGCACCATCGCTCAGGCTCGTCAGATGGTTGTTCACCGTCACATCCTTGTAAACGGTGAGCGCGTCGACCGTCCATCATTCCGCGTAAAGCCAGGCCAGATGGTTCACGTACACGCCAAGAGCGAAGTTACCGAGCCATTCCAGGTTGCAGCAGCCGGCGGTCACGTCGACGTTCTGCCTCCAGTTCCTGGTTACCTAGACGTTCAGCTAGACAAGCTTCAGGCAACCCTAGTTCGTCGTCCAAAGCGTGCCGAAGTTCCAGTTACCTGTGAAGTTCAGCTCGTCGTTGAGTACTACGCAGCTCGATAAATAAAATCGGTTTAGGAGTTCAGATGAGCGGTGGAGACGTAGCAGCACTGATTGCAGCATCAGCCTTTGTGCTGTTGGTGCTATTTGTTGCCGTGCCCCTGCTAAAGCTTGGACGCGTTCTTGACGAGACTCGAAACACCATTCGAGACCTCAACGAAAGCATGGCTCCACTGCTCACTGAACTTACCGATACGGTCAGCTCGACTAACAAACAGTTGGCTAAGATCGACCAGATCACAGAGAGCGTTTCTGAGGTCACCACCAACATCAGCTCACTGGTTGCCATCTTCTCGGCAACACTGGGCTCACCACTTGTGAAGCTCGCGGGCCTCACCAAGGGCCTTCGCAGCACTTTGCTCGGCAAAAAGAAGTAGGTAGTTATCGTGAAGAAAGCATTTTGGTTTGTCACCGGAATTGCAGCGGGCCTAGTTGCAGCTAAGCAGTTGCAAGAGAACCCAAAGACCAAAGAGTTGGTCGATGACGTCTGGAGCCACGTTCGTGAGCTTGGCGATGTCGTGGTTGAAGGCTTCCGTGAACGCGAGGCCGAACTAGCCGCCGAACGAGCTGCCGCTTCAAAAACCTCTGCTGACGCATAATGCAGACCGCGGAAATCCGCCGTCGTTGGCTCGATTTTTTTGAGAGCAAGGGGCACACAGTTGTTCCTTCAGCATCTTTAATCAGCGAAGACCCATCCCTGCTGTTCACAGTCGCGGGCATGGTTCCATTCATTCCTTACATGAGCGGCCTTGTTCCGGCTCCGTTTGCCCGAGCCACCAGCGTGCAGAAGTGCGTTCGCACTCTCGACATCGAAGAAGTTGGCAAGACTACCCGTCACGGCACCTTCTTTCAGATGAACGGCAACTTCTCTTTCGGCGACTACTTCAAGAAAGAAGCCATCTCCTACGCCTGGGAGTTTTTGACCAAGCCACAGTCTGAGGGCGGCCTCGAACTAGATAAACAACTGC
>CAIPNT010000072.1 GCA_903866485.1 uncultured Micrococcales bacterium
ACCACCATGGCCTTCGTGCGCCTGCTGAAAGATCTGTTGAAGTCGCCAGAATTTGGTGAGCGCATCGTTCCGATTATCCCGGACGAGGCTCGCACCTTCGGTATGGACGCCTTCTTCCCGACCGCCAAGATCTATAACCCTGCCGGTCAGCACTACATCTCAGTTGACCGCGAATTGCTGCTCAACTACAAAGAGAGCGCTTCTGGTCAGATTTTGCACACCGGCATCAACGAGGCCGGTTCGGTTGCTGGCTTTACCGCGGTGGCAACTAGCTATGCCACTCAGGGGCAGGCAATGATCCCGTTCTATGTCTTTTATTCGATGTTTGGTTTCCAGCGCACCGCCGACTCGGTCTGGGCGGCAACCGACCAGTTGTCTCGTGGATTTATGATTGGTGCAACCGCTGGTCGAACCACGCTTACCGGTGAGGGTCTGCAGCACGCCGATGGTCACTCGCCACTTTTGGCATCAACCAACACTGGAGTGATTTCATACGATCCAGCATTCGGATACGAGATTGGTCACATCATCCGTGGCGGAATCGACCGCATGTATGGCGCAAACCACCCTGACCCGAACGTCATCTATTACATCACCGTCTATAACGAGCCTTACGTTCAACCAGCAGAGCCAGAAAACGTTGACGTTGACGGCATCTTGCGCGGCATTCACAAGGTGAGCACGAACGAGTTCAATGGTCACAAGGCGCAGATTCTTGCCTCTGGTGTGGCTGTTCCTTGGGCTTACGAGGCTCAGCAGATGTTGCAAAACGACTGGGGAGTTTCGGCAGACATCTGGTCGGTAACCTCGTGGACAGAGTTGCGTCGTGATGGTTTGGCTCGTGATGAGCGTCAGTTCTTGAACCCTAACGAGCAGGTTGCTCCGGCCTACATCACCAGCAAACTTGAAGGTTCAGCAGGTCCAGTATTGGCGGTTAGCGACTACATGCATGCCGTTCAAGACCAGATTCGACCATGGGTCAAGGGCGACTTTGCCACCCTTGGTGCCGACGGTTTCGGCTTCTCAGACACGCGTGCGGCAGCCCGTCGATTCTTCAAGATAGACGGTCCTTCAATCGCAGTTCGTGTTCTTGAGCAGCTAGTAGCTCGCGGTGAAATCGATGCCTCGATTCCTCAGCAGGCCATCGATCGCTATCGCTTGCACGACGTAACCGCGGGAACCTCTGGAAACGCCGGTGGCGAAGCCTAATACCGCCACTCTCGATTGGCTTAAATCGATACAAGGAGACCTGGCCACCACCACGCTGAATAATCTGGATGGCCTCTTACCTTGGTATCGAGACATGCCTGCTTCGCGACGCTCGGCCGTTGGATTAGTGGCGCAAGCCGGTATTTCATCCTTCGTGGCGTGGTACAACGACCCCAAATCACAACCCTGGGTCGCCGCTGACGTCTTCAGCACCGCTCCCCGCGAACTGTTGCGCTCTATTTCATTGCAAGAAACACTGCAGTTAATTCGCGTGGTGGTTCAGGTGGTTGAAGATCGCGTGGTTGAACACGACGAAACTCTGCGCGAGGCAGTCTTGCTCTATTCGAGAGAGATTGCTTTTTCAGCCGCTGATGTTTATGCCAAGGCCGCCGAGGCGCGGGGGCTTTGGGATGCCCGCTTAGAGGCGCTGGTTGTCGATTCAATACTCAGTGGCGAGAATGAAGAAGAGCTGGCCTCTCGTATCGCGGCTCTTGGTTGGCGAGCACGCGGTTCGGTAGCCGTTCTGGTCGGCAACACGAAAGAAGAAGTAGATCAAGAATCTTTGCGCAGAGCCGTTCGCAGACACAACGCCGACATCCTCATCGGAGTGCACGGCAATCGACTCATAGCGGTTCTCGGTCACCTATCCTCTACAGCCAGTGAATCCGGTTCAACTGAAAACAATTTCTTGAAGCTTGCCCGTCAACTTGACGATCATTTCGGAGTTGGCGCGCTCGTGCTCGGCCCAGAAGTGGCAAGCGTGACCGAGGCGCACCGGTCAGCGAAGGCGGCTCTGGCGGCGTTTGCCGTGGTCAAGGCCTGGTCAAAAGCACCTCGCCCAATCGCTGCCGATGACTTGCTCGCAGAACGAGCTCTTGCCGGTGACATGCTTGCCAAGACAACATTGATTCATCGCATTTATAGGCCACTTGCCGCCGCCTCTTCAGAACTGCTCGAGACCCTGGCCTGCTATCTAGAAACGGGTCGTTCTCTTGAGGCAACGGCCCGAGAACTATTTGTGCACCCAAACACGGTTCGATACCGCCTCAAGCGAATTAGCGAAATTATCGGCTGGGATGCCACTGGCCCCCGCGAGGCGTTCATCCTTCAGGTGGCTATGGTTCTAGGCTCTATGAGTGAAACAGATTCAAGAAAGCGCAGGTAGTTTCTAGCATGATCGTGATTGTTTGCCCGGGTCAGGGTTCTCAAACTCCAGGCTTCCTATCGCCTTGGCTTGAACTTTCTGCATTCAAAGACTCAATAGAGGCAATGCAGGCAGCCAGCGGCATCGACCTCATCGCGCACGGAAGCATCAGCGACGCTGAAACCATCCGTGACACGGCGGTAGCCCAGCCGCTCATCGTTTCAGCCGGTGTCGCCACCCTGGCTACCCTATTCAATCTGGATGGCAAAATAGGCTCAAAGGTAACTGGAATTGCCGGCCACTCGGTTGGTGAAATCACCGCGGCCGTGGGCGCGGGATTGTTCAGCGCCGAGCAGGGCATCAAGTTTGTTCGTGAACGTGGCAATGCCATGGCACAGGCGGCCGCTTTAGAACCAACCAGCATGGCCGCAGTTATCGGTGGCGACCAAGCCCTGATCGAGGCTCGACTAACCGAACTTGGCCTGGAACCGGCCAACTACAACGGTGGTGGTCAGATTGTTGCCGCCGGCTCGGCCGGTGCCATTGCTGAGCTGCAGGCAAGCGGAATCGAAGGCAGCCGAGTCATCCCATTGCAGGTAGCCGGCGCCTTCCACACTCGCTACATGGCTCCCGCGGTTTCTGCCCTAGAAAGCTATGCAACCTCAGTTAGAGTCGAAAACCCGGTTGGCAAACTTTGGACCAACGCGGGCGGCGTCGAAATCTCCGACGGCCAGCAGTTCTTGAACCTTCTGGTCAACCAGGTCAAAAGTCCGGTTCGCTGGGACCTCTGCATGCAGTCGATGGTTTCGGCAGGAGTCACTGCGCTAATCGAGGTCGCACCGGCCGGAACCTTAGTGGGCCTCGCCAAGCGCTCAATGCCTGGCGTCGAAACCCTCGCCGTGAAAACCCCAGAAAACCTCGAAGCTGCTCTGAAACTCATTGAAAACCACGCTTAGATAGAGACACCATGACGCAACCAACCCTGAAGCAGTACGAGCCAGTCAAGTTTTCGAGAATTTATTCTCTCGGTGCAGCCCGCGGAGACCTAGTGGTGACCAACGATGACATCGCAGGCCCAATCGATTCGAGTGACGAATGGATTCGCCAGCGCACCGGCATCGTGACCCGCCGTCGCGCCTCGGCCGACCGCAGCTTGATGGACATGGCCGTTGAAGCATCTTTGGAAGCAATCAAGGGCGCAGGCATCGAGCCGAGTGAAATCGGCGCCGTATTGTTTAGCACCATCACTCACCCACACCAGACTCCATCGGCGGCGGCGCTGCTGGCCGACAAGATCGGAGCAAACCCAGCACCAGCGTTTGACATATCGGCAGCTTGCGCGGGTTATTGCTATGGAATTGCACAGGCCGACGCACTTGTTCGCTCTGGAATGGCCAAGTTTGTGCTCGTGGTTGGTGGCGAAAAGCTATCTGACTTCATCGATCCGACCGATCGCACCATCTCATTCTTGCTTGGCGACGGCGCGGGTGCGGCTATCGTTGGCCCATCTGATACCCCCGGCATCAGCCCTACCGTTTGGGGCTCGGACGGCTCACATTGGTCTGCAGTTGGCATGACCGCTTCGCTGCTAGAGCTGCGTGACGGCACCGCAACCTGGCCAACCCTGAGACAAGAGGGTCTCACGGTCTTCAAGTGGGCTGTATGGGAGATGGTCAAGGTTGCCAAGCAGGCTCTAGAGGTTGCTGGCATCACGGCCGATGATCTGAGCGCACTCGTGACACACCAGGCAAACATTCGCATCATCGACGAACTAGCCAAGCAGCTCGCCGTACCAGAGCACGTTGTAATTGCACGCGATATCGTGGTCACCGGAAACACCTCGGCCGCCAGCATCCCACTGGCAATGCACCAGTTGCTAAAGGACGGCGACATCAAGTCGGGTGGACTCGCACTCGAAATTGGTTTCGGCGCGGGCCTCGCCTTCGGGGCTCAAGTAGTGGTCCTGCCGTAAACTTATAAGCGGTCAAATAACCAACAAAGGAGATAAACCATGGCACTTTCGCAGAGCGAAGTACTAGCAGGACTTGCTGAGATCGTGAACGACGAGACTGGCATTGCAACCGAGGCTGTTCAGCTAGACAAGTCATTCACCGACGACCTCGACATTGACTCAATCTCAATGATGACCATCGTTGTTAACGCCGAGGACAAGTTCGGCGTAAAGATTCCAGATGAAGAAGTTAAGAACCTAATCACCGTTGGTGACGCCGTTAACTTCATCACCGCCGCACAGGGTTAATCAACCTTGTCTGGCAAAATCGTTGTCACCGGAGTAGGCGCTACCACGCCTCTCGGTGGCGACGTGCAATCAACGTGGCGAGCACTGCTAGCCGGCGAGTCGGGCATTTCTACCCTTGAGCAAGAGTGGGTTGCTCGCTATGAGCTTCCGGTCACCTTCGCGGGCCAGGCTAAGGTTGCCGCCTCAACTGTGCTGACACCCCAAGAGGCCAAGCGTCTTGACCCGTCAAGCCAGTTTGCTCTCATCGCAGCTCGCGAGGCTTGGGCCGATGCCGGCAGCCCCGAGGTTGCCCCAGAGCGTCTTGCCGTCGAATATGCGACTGGTATTGGTGGCGTATGGACGCTGCTCGACGCATTCGAAACTTTGAAAGAGCGCGGCCCACGCCGCGTGCTTCCGATGACCGTTCCAATGCTGATGCCTAACGGCCCGGCAGCGGCAATCGGCATGGATATTGCTGCTCGCGGTGGAGTTCGCACCGCAGTTTCGGCCTGTGCATCAAGCACCGAGGCCGTTGCCAACGCCATTACCCGCCTGCAGTCTGGTGACATCGACATCGTTGTTGCCGGTGGCTGTGAAGCAGGCATTCATCCGCTGCCGATTGCAGCATTTGCAGCCATGCACGCACTTTCTCGCAACAACGACAATCCGGCTGCGGCATCACGACCTTATGACATCGCCCGAGACGGCTTCGTCATGGGTGAAGGCGCGGGCGCACTTGTTCTAGAAACCGAAGAGCACGCTTTGGCTCGTGGAGCCAAGATTTATGCAGAGCTAGTTGGTGGGTCAGTGACCTCCGACGCACACCACATCACCGCTCCAGACCCAGAAGGAACCGGAGCAGCTCGCGCCGTGATTGCGGCTCTGAAACAGGCCAACGCCAAGATCGAAGATGTAGTTCACATCAACGCCCACGCGACCAGCACACCGGTCGGCGACATTGCCGAGTACACCGCACTGCGTCGCGTGTTCGGTGACCACCTTGACAACATTGCAATCTCTGCAACCAAATCTTCGACTGGTCACCTTCTAGGTGGAGCTGGTGCAATCGAGGCTATCTTCACGGTCTTGGCTTTGAAGGAGCGCATCGCTCCCCCAACCATTAACCTGGACAGCCAAGACCCGGAGATTCCTCTCGATGTGGTGACCTCTCCTCGCAAGTTGCCAGACGGGCCAATCCTGGCGATCAGCAACTCGTTCGGTTTCGGTGGTCACAACGCCGTTATCGCCTTCCGCAGCTATAACTAGACCTTGAGCAAGCTGTACTTTCGCCACGGTGCGATGAACTCCGGCAAGAGTACGGCTCTGCTTCAGGCGGCTCACAACTATGAAGAGCGCGGGCAAGTGGTTTTGCTTGCAAAACCGTCGCTAGATACCAAGGGTGCAACCTCGATTGCAAGCCGACTTGGAGTCACTCGCGAGGTAGATTTTCTGATTACCCCCGAGCTAAATCTCCGCACCAAGTTTGAGGCTGAGTGCAAACGAGTAATGCACGATAGTGGCCGCCCGGTTGCCTGCCTTTTAATCGACGAGGCGCAATTTTTGACTCGCGAGCAGGTAGATCAGGCGCTTGAAATTGCCGTGCTCGATGACATCCCGGTTCTTAGTTATGGCATTAGAACCGATTTTTTGACCCACGGATTTCCGGGAAGCCTTCGCCTTCTAGAGATAGCCCACTCTCTTGAAGAGCTGAAGACTATTTGCCGCTGCGGTCGAAAGGCAATGTTCAACGCTCGCAAAATTGATAGTCAGTTTGTTTTCGATGGTGAACAGGTAGCCATCGACGGCGAAAAGGTTAGCTACGAATCGCTCTGTCCACACTGCTATTTTGACGAGAAAAACATCAAATAGCGTGCACACGAGATACGTCAACTTCACGCTTTGGCGTGGTGATGGTTCGACCGAAGTTGCAAGCGAATTCGACGTGGTCGATGGTGTAATCTGGGCGATTCACGGCACACCAGAACAAGTTATTGACCTTGCATCGGCTTTCGTCATGCCGGCCTTTCGAGATGGACACTGCCATCCGCTCTTTGCCGGTCGCGAACATCTCGGCCCTGACGTCACAAACTCAAAGTCACTCTCTGAGGTTCAAGCAGCAGTCGCACAGTATGCCCAGGCGCATCCGGATGAGTATTGGCTAGATGGGGCGGCGTTCGATCGCAGCATCGCCGCGAATTTCAGTCGCAAAGAACTGGATGCGGTTGTGGCAGATCGTCCGGTGGTGCTTCACGGCGGAGACCACCACACGCTCTGGGTGAACACCAAGGCGCTAGAACTTGCTGGAATTCTGCACGAACAGCCGAAGCTGCACGTTGGATCGATAGACGTCGATGAGAACGGCACGGCCACCGGAATGCTG
>CAIPNT010000073.1 GCA_903866485.1 uncultured Micrococcales bacterium
CTAAGCTCAGCGATTTCCGCGGAAAGAAGGCAGTTGTGCTGGTGTTCTACCCGCTTTCTTTCTCGGGCATCTGCACCGGTGAACTGTGCGAGTTGCGAGACAACTTTGCCAAGTTCGAAAACGAAAATGTTGAACTATTGGCCGTTTCAGTCGACTCAAAGTTCGTGCAGAAGCAGTTCGCCGAGCATGAGGGCTATAAGTTCTCGGTTCTTGCCGACTTCTGGCCTCACGGAGCTGTTGCAAAGGCCTATGGCGTGTTCATCGAAGACGCCGGCATCGCAAACCGTGCGACTTTTGTGATCAACAAGGATGGCGAGTTGGCGGCCAAGTTCATCACCGCTCCTGGCCAGGCTCGAAACCTACAAGAGTATGAGCGCGCGCTAGCCACCCTCTAACGATTCGCCAAAACCCGGATAAATGTTGTAGGCTCTTCTCGTTGCGGTTCGCCGCAGCCCTCGAAAGAGGGGCCTTTAGCTCAGCTGGTAGAGCGCCACGCTTACACCGTGGATGTCATCGGTTCGATCCCGGTAGGGCCCACAAACGGTAAATGCCGGGGTGTTTAGACACCCCGGCATTACTATTTGAGTATGTCTTCTGCAGAGTTTTTGCCCCCAACGCCACGAGCCCTCAGCGATGCTGATCTGCAAGAGGTACTCGAGCGGGCAAAGGCCGATGGCTCGGGCGTGCTCGGCCAAATGCAAATTCTCGAAGCTCAATCGCATCTGCGCGAGACCGATAAATCGGAATACTCGGCCTGGGCTTCACAAATGCGAGAAATAGCAAGCGACCAAGCGTTGTTAGCCGTGCAAAACGCAGAGCGAGCAAAGCTAGGCTTTGAGCCTCTAGAATCGCTGATTGGGAGCGAAGAGCAGGTTGCAACCGAGTTTGACGAGCAGGTTGCTTTGACCGAAAAAGAACAACCGGCACCATACTTTGCAGCTCTGGTTGAGCCGGTCGCCCAGCAGTCTCGTGCCGAAGTTGCGGTTGAACCGGTCATCGAAGAATTGGATGTCGTCGCTCCGGTAGCGCAGCTGTTAGATGAAGAGCCTGCAGTTGCACCTCGTAAGAGTCGTGTGCGCGACCAGTCGGTAAGCCAGTTTTGGGCTTGGTTGCCAATTTCGGGCTCGCTTTTGCCATTCGGCATCGCCCTTTGGCTGCGCAGCATCGGTCTTTCAACCGGGCAGTCGGTTGCGGCTCTCTTGCTTGGCATTTTCGTATCTGCAGCTGTTATTGCAGTCGGAGCAGTCGCTGGAAAGCGGGGATCACTGCCGACCATTGTGCTGTCTAGGGCTGCATTCGGCGTATACGGCAACCTAGCTCCGGCAGTGCTAATCGTGCTGAGTCGACTTTTTTGGGCCTTCGTGATTGTTTCGCTGTCATATCTTTTGGTTGCCCAGGGGTTGGTTCAGCAGACCGCGATCGATTCGGGGCAACAACCGCTATCAGGGCTTGCAATGGCACTTATTGCTGTTTTGGTTGGCGCAGCTCTTGTTCTAGCCGCAGTCGGCGGCAAGGTTTTGCTGTGGGCCCAGCGGGTCAGTGGGCTGCTCGGTCTAATCGCTGCAGGTGTCATTGCCGCAATTCGCCTTCCGGCGGCTCAAGTGCACATGGTTTCAAGCGGAACCTGGTTGGAGACCCTCGGAGCCGGCGTGATCATTTTCGCGATTTTCGGCATGGCCTGGTCTAGCGCTTCGGCCGATTTTGCGTCAAAGTTGCCGGTTAGCGTTCGAGGTTGGAAGGTCGCCGGATGGGCTCTCATATCCCTCGGTGTAATTCCGAGCGTTCTAGGGCTCGTTGGCGTCTTCATTTTTGAGCCGAACGCGTCGGTTGGCGCTCAGTTCGCCACCGTTGTCTCAGGCTCTAAAGACTGGTTCAATCCGGTGAGCCTCACCATATTGCTATCACTTGTCATCACGCTGATTACCACTTCGGCCATGTCGCTACGATCATCTAGCCTTAGCTTCGAGTCAATGGGCATAAAACTGCGTGCGGCACTTGTGTCACCGATCGTCGCACTCGTGATTGCAGCAGTGGCAATATTTGCTGTTAGCAGCTGGGGTGCCACTGGGCTTTGGCTGAACATCCGAGCTTTTGCACTGCTCTTTGCCGTGCCGGTCGCTGCATGGAGCGGAGTGTTCGTGGCCGACGTTCTGATTCGTCGCATTGCCTATCATGAAGTTTCGCTAAGCCGCAGCTATGGCTTCTATAAATCGGTGAACCTCGCCAACCTGCTGGGCTGGCTGGTGGCGGTTGTGCTTGGGCTCGGTTTGGTTCGCTCATCGCTGAGCGGCTTTGGTTGGCTCGGCTACCTTTCAAACTTCGCCTCAAATGCCGAGTTCTGGAACGAAAGCAATTTCGGAGTCGTCATTTCGTTTGCCGTTGGCTTGTTACTTCCGGTTGCCTTCGGTATTCCGCGAATCAAGCGCCAAGAACGCGAGGTGTTGCTTATTGAGGCACGCCGCAACGACCTCAAAGACATCCTAGGATTTGGTGACTGATGACCGTCTTGCTAGCTCAACTGATTCAGACCTTTGACCAACTTTGGCCCCGTGACCAGGCCGAGAGTTGGGATGCACCGGGGTTAGTGGTTGGTCATCCCGGTCAAACCATTGCCCGAGTGCTTTTGACTGTTGACGTGACCAATGAAATTCTGGACGAGGCCATCGATGGAGGCTTCGACCTGATTATTGCTCATCACCCATTGCTAATGCGCGGAATCAAGTTCGCTAGTGAAAACACCGCCAAGGGGTCGATTTTGGCGAAAGCCAACCGGGCGAACGTAGCCATTTTCGCCGCTCACACCAACGCCGACATCGTCGAAGACGGCGTCTCTGACTCGCTGGCTAAAGCATTTGGGCTCATAGACATCAAGCCCCTTGTGGCGACATCAAAATCAGGCGAGGGTCACGGCCGAGTCGGTCGCCTGGTCAAGCCAGTTAGCCTGGGAGATTTCTCAAGGTTCATTTCTAAGGTGTTGCCTTCAACCGCGGTTGGCGTTCGTGTAGCAGGTGACTACGGCCGTCAAATTGAGACGGTTGCGGTTTGCGGCGGAGCCGGTGACGCTTTCATCGAAACGGCCATGGCAAGTGGCGCAGACGCTTATGTCACCTCTGATCTTCGTCACCATCCGGTGCAAGAAGCGCTTGAAACCGCGGTAGCCTCTGACCGCGAATTTGCGCTAATCGACATTTCACACTGGGCTGCAGAGTGGCTTTGGCTCGAAAATGCAAACCGTGCAATTCAC
>CAIPNT010000074.1 GCA_903866485.1 uncultured Micrococcales bacterium
AGGCCGATGAAGCCCCAAAGCGAGAGTTTGCTTCTTCGCACAATAAAATCACTAAGGCGCTTCACAGGCGGCTCCAATCGTTGTTATTGGCAGTCTAGAACAGCTTGGCTAACTGCGCATTGCTGGCTGTTGACATGAAGCGCAACACATCCTGGTCGACCATCACGTCGCTCATGCGAATTGCCCTGGTTAAATAGAGACCTTCGAGCGAGCGCACCCGGCTCAGGGCCACATAGGTTTGCCCCGGACTGAAAGCGCCGCGGCCCATGTCGATGACAACCTCGTCATAGGTTTGCCCCTGAGATTTGTGCACAGTGACGGCCCAGGCTAGCCGCAGTGGAATCTGCTGAAACTCGGCAAGCGGAACAGCGACCAGCACCTCTTTGACGCGGCCCAGCGCCTCATCGAACTGCTCGTCGATTTCGTAACGCACCTTTTCCCAGGTTGAGCGGCCCACATCAAAGGTTTCGCCGTCAACTTCAACCACAACACCACCAGAACTAGGCAGGTCAACCACGGTGCCGATTGTGCCGTTCACCCAGCGCTTGAGCAATCCGGTGCCGTTCGGGTTTTTCACGGTGCTCGAATCGTCGTTCTTGATGAACATAACCTGGGCGCCAACTTTTAGCTCGAGCACCGGTTCGGCTGGCAGGTTGCGGCCGAAGGCCTTCTCGTCTGCGGCGCTATAGATGGCGTTAAAGGTCTTTGGCTTGGTTTCGAGGCGCGCCATCCGGTGTCGGTTTACCGAGTTGACGCTCTCGTTAATGGTGGCAAGGCGAATGACGTCATCGTGCGGTGGAAAACGGTTTCCGCACTTGTTGATGTAGTCGAGCATCTCTTGGGTGCAAGAACCATCACGAATGGCATTGAGGATCTCTTTGAAGTGTTCATCGTGTTGTCGAAAAATCTCGCTCAGCTCATAGCGTTCTAAGCTGTCTTCGCGCCAGACATGAGCATCAAAGAACCAGTTGCTTTGGTAGTTTTCGGCCATATAGGCGCGCTCTTCGTTGTTGCCCGGCACCGGTGCCAGCTGATACGGGTCTCCAAACATCACCACCTGTGCTCCGCCAAATGGAAGTTTGCGACGGCCGCGCGCGATGCCCATCGCACGTGACATCGTATCCATCAGGTCTGCGTTGACCATCGAGACCTCATCGATCACCAACATATCGATTGCCGCCAACACCTCGCGGGTGCGACGGTTCAGGTGTCGAGCTATGTCTTCTGTGCCCAAGATGCCAAACGGAAAACCAAACAGACTGTGGATGGTTACACCACCAACGTTTAGCGCAGCCACGCCGGTTGGTGCACAGACTGCGACCTTCTTCTTGGTGTTTTCGATCAGATAGCTCAGCAGCGTTGATTTTCCGGTGCCGGCGCGGCCGGTTACAAAGATGTTGTTCTCCGAACCCTCGATGTAATCGAAGAGGGCCTGCTGCTCTTTAGATAGGGTGACCGCCTGCATTATCGGCGCTCTTCCATTTTGGCAAGGCGAGCCAAATAGGCGTTGTAATCTTCGATATCTTTGTTTCCGCTGCGGTCACTAGCACGGTCGAGTCGCTTGGCCTCGCGGGTGCCCGAGTTAAACCACTGCACGCAGACAATCAGGGTCAAAACCGCGGATGGCAGCTCACCGATGCCCCAGGCGATGGCGCCGCCGTTCTGCTGGTCGGCAAGCGGGTCAACTCCCCAGGTTCGCCCCATGGCGCCATACCAATCGGCAAGCAAAAGCCCGCTGCCGGTCATCAGTGAAAGGCCAAAGAAGGCGTGAAAAGTCAGGGTGCCGATAAGTAGCATCAAGCGCACCGCATACGGCAGCTGCCTAGGCCCCGGGTCAATACCGACCAGTGCCTGAACAAATAGATAACCAGTGATAACGAAGTGAACGATCATCCACTCGTGTCCCACATGCTCGCGGGTGGCCCAACCAAAAATCGGGGTGAAATAGAACACCACGAGCGAGGTGGCAAAGTTGATGGCGGCGACAATCGGGTTGCTGAAGAAGCGAGCCCAACGGGTGTGCACCGCCCAAAGAGCCCATTCGCGCAGGCCGCGTGAGCCATCCTTGCGTTTCGCTGCAGATCGCAACAGCAGCGTGACCGGAGCGCCCGGCACTAAGAACACCGGAACGCCCATGGTCAACATCATGTGACCCAGCATGTGAACGCTGAACAGGTACTGCTCATAGACGTTTGGCGCGCCGCAGGTGATGTAAATCATGAACAACCAGCCGGCAACCCAAGAAACGGTGCGCATCACCGGCCACTTGTCGCCGCGTCGGCTTAGCCGAATCACACCGAACAGATAAATCACAATTGCGCCGATTGCAATAAGCAGCCAAAGGATGTCGATTTTCCAGTCGGTGAACCAGCCAGACCAAGTTAGTTCTGCTGGCAGTTGCTCGCCGGTGAGAATAGCCGCCGGAGTTGGCACAAAGGTGCTCAGGGGGTCAAACGGCGGGGCTGTGCGGCTCAGGGCGGTGCCCAAACCCATAGCAACACCCATCACGGCTAGTTCGGCGGCCGCTAACCTAAAGAAAGTTTTACCCCGGGAAGATCCGGTTTCGAGCTGGCCGATCAAGCGGCGGCGATACATGGCGCCGAAGGCGCCCAGCACAATTAGGCACAGCGCCTTGAATGACACCAGCAAGCCATAGGTGGTGAAAAGGTTGCTAAGGCTTCCAAGCCTAATCATTGCCGCGGCCACACCCGAAACGGCCACCAGACCAAAGGCAACCAAGGCTAGGGTCGAATAGCGCTTGACCAGGTTGGCCTGCTGGGCGATGTCGTCAGTGCGCATGATAAAAAGTGTGACCAGGCCACCAACCCAGATGATCACGGCCACGAGGTGGATGCCGATTGAGTTAACGGCCATAGCGTGGTTGGCGGCACCAGAGGCATGACCGGTTAGTGCAATGGGAATCTCGCCGATCAGACCAAAGGCCGTCATGATCAAGGTGGCGGTGAGACTTTGAAACATCAGGGCGCCAATGGTCAGCAGCGCGCCAGCCAATAGGTTTAGCGCCAGGTATTGCCCCAGTTGAATGTTGGTGACAAAAAGCCAGAGGCTAGAGCCGAAGGTGTTATCAGTTGAAAACGCCGAACCGGTGATCGACAGATAGGTGAAAAGCAGAGTGACAGCGCCAAAAATGGTCCAAATGCCGGCGGCAAATGCTGCCAGGTTTAGGGTTTTGCTGAGCAGCTCGCTTTTGGCCGGCATTGCATATGCGGCGAAGGCCAGGCTTCCTATTGCCACCGCGGTGCCGATGTTGGTGACGCCTTTTACCAGCGGCAAGCCCCAGCGCACGACCACACCAGCGTCAGCAAGTGAGGTTGCCGCTGCGCCGCCACCGATTGTCATGCCCACAATAACGGCAACGCCAAGAGCCGCTGCCACGAGTGCAAAGCCAACTGCGGCGCGCGAAATAAAGGGGTTCTTCTGGGTCACTCGTTAAGCCTAGGCTCAAACACAGACTATTGGCGCCAGAATCACGTGCGGTTAAAGCAAAGTGCCCCAGCCGAAGCCGGGGCACTCTTTAGAAAGCGGTTATTACTTAACTGCTGCCTTTAGCTTTGAACCAGCTGAAACCTTAACGGTGTTAGCTGCTGCGATCTGGATGGTTGCACCAGTCTGTGGGTTGCGGCCCTGACGAGCAGCGCGGTGGCCCTTCTCAACTGATAGCCAGCCTGGGATGGTGACCTTGCCGCCAGCGGCTACGGTCTTTGCGATGGTCTCGAACAGTGCGTCAACAACGCGGTTGACTGCTGCCTGTGACTCGCCGGTGTGTGCTGCTACTGCTGCTACTAGCTCGCTCTTGTTTAGGTTCGACATAATGTCCTCCTGGACTCGGTACGTTTATTGACACTTAGTTACTGTCGACAATCACGCTACAGGCAATAACAAACTTGTAGTTCTATTCTTACGGCGTGTTGCGAACAAGTTTTGCGACTATTTTCGGCTTATTTACTGGCATATAGGCGCATCCTCGTTAAAAAAGAAAACCCCTCCGGTCGAAACCGAGAGGGGTTTTTCTAAAACTTGTTATTTAGTTTGCACTAAACGGTGATTACCAAGATGACTTGGTGATGCCTGGCAACTCGCCACGGTGTGCCATGTCGCGGAAGCGAACACGTGAAACACCGAACTTGGCAAGCACACCACGAGGGCGGCCATCGATCGCGTCGCGGTTGCGAACACGAACCGGTGAGGCGTTGCGTGGAAGCTTCTGCAGGCCTAGACGAGCCTCTTCGCGCTGTGCGTCGGTTGACTGAGGGTCAACTAGAGCCTTCTTTAGCGCTAGGCGCTTCTCTGCATAACGCTCAACGATAACCTTGCGCTGCTCGTTCTTAGCGATCTTGCTCTTCTTAGCCATTCTTAGCGCTCCTCGCGGAATTCAACGTGCTGACGTACAACTGGGTCATACTTCTTCAGAACGATACGGTCTGGGTCGTTGCGACGGTTCTTCTTGGTTACATAGGTGTAACCAGTGCCTGCGGTCGAACGAAGCTTGATGATAGGACGGATGTCCTTGTCCTTCTTAGCCATTTAGCGGCTCTCCTTAGATCTTCTCGCCGCGAGCAAGGATGGCTGCAACAACAGCCTCAATGCCACGAACGTCGATTACCTTGATGCCGCGTGCGCTGAGCTGCAAGGTTACGTTGCGCTTTAGTGAAGGGACGAAGTAAGTCTTCTTCTGGATGTTTGGGTTAAAGCGACGCTTGGTCTTGTTCTGGGCGTGCGAGACTGCGTGGCCGAACTGCGGCTTGGTCTCGGTGACCTGGCAATAAGCTGCCATTTCTTCTCCTTTTGAGGCAAGCCAGAAGGACCCAAACGGTCAGAGGCTTGTTTTAAAAACACGGGCTGCACGAGGCAACTTCACAAGTTTAGGCGAGTTAATACGCCTTAAGCAAGTTATGAGGCGATATTTCTGCTTTGACACGCCGAGCAGGTGCCGAAAATGTCGATTGTGTGGCTGGGATTTGCAAATCCGTGGCTGCTGGCCACCTCATCGGCCCAGCTCTCAACCTTTTGAGCCTCGATCTCGAGGGTCAATCCGCAATCGCGACAGATTAGGTGGTGGTGGTGCGCCGAAGTGCAGGCTCGGTAGAGCACCTCGCCATCTTGCGATTGCAGCGAGTCGGCATCGCCGTTGGCAGCCAGGTCGGCAAGAGCGCGATATACGGTTGCCAAACCGATGGTTGACCCGTGATTTCGAAGCACTTGGTGCAGTTGTTGAGCCCCGACAAAACCCACGGCTTCACCGAGGGCGTGCCTGACTGCATCTTTTTGCCAGGTGTTTCTGCGTTTTGATTCGGTCATGCGATTATTCAGCCACTCGGTTAGATGTGGTGCTGGTCATCCTCGTGATCATCGTGCGTAATTAGGTGTTCTTTGTCAAACTTTTCGTGCAGCCTTGGCAAAATCACTTTTTTCCAAACGGTGCCATAAAGCAGCCAGACCAAAATCACGTCTTGAATAATGGTCCACGACAGCTCGGCAATGATGTGCCCTGGATCGGTGAAGACGTTCCAGGCGTCTTGCCAAACAGAGATGCCGGCGGTGCTAGCTTCCATAAGTGGGTTCATGGACCCACACTAAGGCTTATTGATAATGATTGTCAATACTGCTGACTACTGGGTGACGAGGTGCGTGGTCGCATCTTTCGTCGAAATCAAGCCAATGTATATCGGTTGCTTCGCCGCAACGCGCTTTAGGTATAGGTAACCTGCGTGGGCTGCCAAGCGCTCGGAGCGGCTGCGCCCAGCTGCAACATCCAGGCTCTCGAAACCTCGCGACTTCGCAACCGTGAAAGCCTTGCTGAGCAGGGCCTGAGATTTCTTACTCAACTTTCCGGCGACGAGCGAAATCTTCAGGGTAGAAAGCACTATGGTCTGATTCGGCGCGATGTAGCTGGCGAACTTAGGTAGCTCAACCACACCCTTCGCCGATTGACGTTGGATGGCAACCCCGGCACTCGGGCCGAACAGGCCGTCTACAACGCAAGTCAGCTCGGTCGTGGCGCACTTTTCGACACCGTTTACTAGCACTCGATAGGTCGCATCGACCGCCTGGGTCGTCCAAGAGATTTCGGTCTTGTAGCCAGCAAGCGGCTTGAAGTAGGCCTCGTCCACCGAACTGAGCTGACCAAGTCGAGAGGCCACCACGAAGCGGATTCCCTTGCTGACGGTAACACCGTTCGAATCCTTAGCGAAAATCTTTGTGGAGTAGATGCCTGGGATACTTGGCACACCGGCGATGTGCGCACGACCGTTGGCCTGGACGAGCTCTAGGTTTGC
>CAIPNT010000075.1 GCA_903866485.1 uncultured Micrococcales bacterium
GGGTGGTTCCGGTTCCGAAGTCAGTTGTTGATATGTCAGCCACTCACCGACTGGTCGTCACGATTGAAGACGGAATCAAGGTTGGCGGAATTGGCACCCGTGTTCGTCAAGATCTTCGCGAGGCTCAAATCGACACGGCGCTAACCGAAATTGGTTTGCCTGACGAGTTCATCGACCACGCTACTCGCGGTCAGATTCTTGAAGACGCGTGTCTAACCCCACAGGCAATTGCTCGTGATATTGTCGCTCAGGTCGTTGGCTCTAGAGTGCCTCACGCAAGAGCGCTGGATCTCGACGCTCCTCTGGTGCGCGAACAGCGCTAGTCAACCAGTTAGTTAGCCTGCTGGTTTGGTTCTTCGCTAGCAACTTCAAACAGAGCATCGGCGAGGGCCTTTGAAACTAGCTGGGTCTGCCATGGCCGCGCTCCAAGGGCAAGCAGGGCAGCTGCTACTGATTCTGTGTCAAGTGCAGGTGGTTCAAAGCAAATCTGGCGCAAGAAATCTGGCGTCAACAGGTTTTCTACCGGCAGGTTGTGTGATTCGGCGATTTCGGCCAAGACCGGACGAGTTGACTTGAGTCTTGCATCTGCTTCGGGAAAACGAGTCGGCCAAATTCTGTGGTTGGGAATGCCCACTGAGGCCACCTTGAGAGGCGGCAAATCATTCGTTGACGAACCATCCTGAATGGCTTTCCACCACAAATCTAGATAGGTGCGGCTCGCTCGGCCGACAAAACTTCGACTTCCAGCCAACTCTGGTTTGGTTTTAGGCGTTGCCTTGGCAACTGACACGATTGAAGCGTCAGGGATGAGTCTGCCGGGTGAAACATCTAGTTTTACCGCGAGTTGCTCTCGCGCCAGCCAGAGTTCACGTGCCACCGCAAGTCTCCGTGGCTCTTTTACCTCGTGCAAACCGGTCATGCCACGCCACTTGTCTAACTTTGGCGCCTTGGGCTGCGCTCGAAGTGCGGCCTCGAACTCTTGTTTGGCCCAGTCGAGTTTGCCCTGTTCGTTGAGCACTGCCTCGAGGGCGTCTTTAAGTTCAAAGAGCACGTCAACATCGAGTGCTGCATAAATCAACCAGTCATTTGCCAACGGCCTAATCGACCAGTCGACGGCTGAGTGCTCTTTAGCCAGGCGCAACGAAAGCAGGTTCTCGGTGACTGCTCCCAATCCAACCCGAGGCAAGCCCGCGATTCTTGAACCCAACTCGGTATCAAAGAGTTCTGGTGCAACCAAGCCAAGTTCACGCAGGCAAGGGATGTCTTGGCTTGCCGCATGCAAAATCCAACCGGCATTGCTCATGACCCTAGCAAGCCCACTGAAAGGCTCGGCCGATAGCACTGGGCAAATGGCAGCCGGATCGATCAGATAGATCGGGGAGCCTTGGCGATACACCTGAATCAGATAGGCGCGCTGTGAATATTTGAAGCCACTGGCACGCTCAGCATCTACCGCGAACCAACCGGCACCTGCACCGAGCGTCTCAACCGCTTCGGCCAGCTGTTCTTCGGTCTCGACCAAAAACACCTCGGCTCGTGGAGCGCTAAGCAGGGGAAGTTGAACTGGTGCCTCAACGACCTCAACCAAAGCCTCATCGCTCACTAGTGAGCTCGCTTTGCCAGAGGGGTTACCCCGGCAGGCAGGTGGGCGAACCCAGACATGATGCAAATAAAGTCTTGCCAGGCCTCGAAGTGATTCTTGAGTTCATTGCTAAGTGGAGACCAAGATGCTCTAACTTCAATCTCGGCGTGATCGTGCTGAGTGGAAAGCGATCCGTAGCCACGCGAAATGATTCGGGTTGCGGTGCCGGCCGAGGCCGCATAGTCGGCATTGCGATTGGTCAACGCCTCGATTAGCCACGCCCAGGCAACATCTGATCCAAGGTCATCGGCACCAATTTCAGCTTCGAGAGGAGACTTACCAAAGCAGACAACTCTAAAATTTGACGCCCAAGCTTCTGGCTGTTTTGGCTCCCACATGAGCACGAAACGACCGGTGCCCTGATCATTCGGGCCTGAAAGTTCATCACTTATCGAAGCGGTGAATGCCATGGCGTTGGTCGAGAGATCGGCTGGCGCATCAATTTGGTCGATAACCAACTCATCGCGCAGCTCTGCCGTGCGCAGGCTCTCAACCGCGGCGCGAAATTCGGCCGAGTCTGCCTCGTGATAGTTGATTTCCATTGCTATAAGGCTATTTCAGCCCCTATAGGCATGGTGGCTGCCACGCCGCAATGCCTTAGCTAACCCAGCGACTAAAAATCTCGCCGTCGGTAACAAATACAGTTTCAAGCCTGAAGTTTGTTGCTGAGGCAAAAATGCGCTGTACCACGTGCTGACCCAGCAAACCTGCATCTGCGGCTATGCCAGCAGGTCGGGTGATGGTGAGGCAGATTTCACTCACCGCCCCTGCCCTAATGAAAAGGTCGGAGGTGGTCGGCCCGGTCTCCAAGATTGGTGACTGAAATCCGAGTCTAGAAAGGGCAGCGATGATGGCCTTGACACCAGCGACCTCGTCTAAGCCATCTTCATATGCAACGAAGCGGACATCTACGTCTTCGAGGTTTGCTTCAACTTGCTCACTACAGCTTGACGGAAAAACAATCAGGGGAGTGGCGTACTGGGTGCCCTGCACCGCAGGAACAGAATCAAGATCGCCGGTGCGGGTGATGATGGCGATTGGAGCGTGCTTGGAGCTCTTGTAATGCTCGCGTCGTGCCGTTTCGCCGGTGGTCACAATCAAATCGGCCTGTGAGCGAAGCTTGCCGAGCAATAGCCGGTCTAGCCCGCTTGAAATTTCGTTTGAAGTGAGGGTTTCATCCAAGAATTGAAATTCGCTGTTTACAACAAAATTCAACCTGAAGCCGTTTTTAACCCCGTAGCTCTGCGCTATTTGCCAACTCTGTTGCTCAGGTGTGAGTCGTTCGAAGACTCGAAATTCGGGAAGCAGCTGGGTTAGGTTCAAGCCGACTTCTCAGCAACCTGACGCTGAATGCGTCTAAGCATGGCACGCATGCCGTTCATTCGCAGCGGTGAGACTGCCTCGGCAAGCGCCAATTGATTTGGAAAGTCTTCGCTTACCGAGAGCACCTCTTCAGCCTTTTTTCCGTCCAGCGCCTCATGCAAAACGCTCGCAAAGCCACGAGTTGTTGGAGCCTCCGCGGGGGCTGTGAAAAATAGGTGAACGGTATTTTGCTCATCGACTTCAACGAAGAGGAAAATTGGCGATTGGCACTCTTCGACTCGTTCGAGCAAGTCTGGATGGTCGGCATAGCGAACCGGAAGTTCTGGCAGGTTATCCGAAAATTCAAGCAGCAGCATCAAGCGGTCTTTAACCCCGAGAGAAGTGAAATCTTCGATAAGAGCAGCGACAGATGCCAGTTGTTCAGTCATCCTCTAATTATCCGCTTTGGCTGGGTGGCGACTAGCGCTTGGCCGGAACTGGGCCAGGCTCGTTGCCCTTCACAATAGGCACGCCGACCAGGCTGCCCCACTCGGTCCATGAGCCGTCATAGTTGCGAACACCCGGAAGGCCAAGTAGATAGTTGAGCACAAACCAGGTGTGGCTCGAGCGCTCACCGATTCGGCAATAGGCAATCACCTGGTCGGTAGCTTTTAGACCAATCTCGTCTAAATAGATTGCTTCAAGTTCGGCTCGTGATTTAAAGACACCGTGCTCGCCGGCCGCACGAGCCCAAGGCACCGACTTTGCAGATGGAATGTGGCCGCCGCGAAGAGCGCCTTCATCTGGATAGTCAGGCATGTGGGTGCGTTCACCCGAGTATTCAACCGCTGACCGAACGTCGATTAGCGGATTGCCGAAATGCTTCAAAACATCATCGCGAAATGCGCGAATCTTGGCGTCTTGACGCTCAACAACCGGGTATTCGGCAGGTTCAACCGAGGTGACCTCACGGGTTAGTTCGCGCCCCTCTGAGATCCAGGTTTCACGGCCCCCGTCAAGCAACCGCACATCTGGGTGACCAAAGAGCTTGAAAACCCAAAGTGCGTAGGCTGCCCACCAGTTGCTCTTGTCTCCATAGATAACCACGGTTGTGTCTCGCGAAATGCCTGACCGCGAAAGCAGCTTGGCAAATGCTTGACCGTCTACATAGTCGCGGGTGACAGGGTCATTGAGGTCGGTGTGCCAGTCAATCTTGACGGCGCCAGGAATATGGCCAGTTTCATAAAGCAGAACGTCTTCGTCAGACTCGACGATTACGACTCCCGGCAGGTCTTTGTTGGCCGCAACCCAATCGGTGCTTACCAAAACCTCTGGATGAGCGTATTCGGCGAACTTAGCTGAGTTATCGAGCACTGCAGTCATGAACCTGTGACTTTCTCTGGGATTATTAGACTTCTATTACAAGGTTAAGCGACTTGACCGAAACAAACTAATGGCAAGGCAATAATTGGCAACTTTTCGAAATAACTATCCGTCGGTGGCAAGTCGCACCCCTGAAGTCACAACTGCACAGCTTCTTGCAGACCTGGTTCCGCCAAGAGAATTCGCCAAGGCTTCATTCGCCAACTATGTGCCCCATTCTGAATATGAATCGCAGGCCACAGCTCACCGCGAAGCCAAACTCTTTTCACACGGCAAAGCCGCCAGCAAGGGGCTATTTGCCAAGCGTGAGCAGGTTGCCGCTGGAATCTATCTCGATGGCGGCTTTGGCGTCGGCAAAACCCACTTGCTTGCTGCGGTGTGGCATGAATTCAAGGGACGCAAGGCATTTGGCAGCTTCATTGCCTACACCGGACTAATCGGTGCCCTCGGTTTCGCCGAAGCGGTCAAGGCGCTAAGCAAGTTTGACTTGGTCTGTATCGATGAATTCGAACTTGACGACCCGGGGGACACCATGATGATGTCCCGATTATTAAACGAACTCGAAAAGCAAAATGTAAAGTTCGCGGCTACCAGCAACACCCCGCCAAACGCCCTTGGTGAAGGTCGCTTCGCAGCAAGCGACTTTGCTCGCGAGATTCACGGCATTGCCGACCGTTTCAAAATCATGCGCATTGACGGCGAAGAC
>CAIPNT010000076.1 GCA_903866485.1 uncultured Micrococcales bacterium
AGTCAGTTGGGTCTTCGGTGCGACGCAAGATTATGTCTGGCAGGTTGAGCGGGTTGAGAATCTTAAGAATTCGGCGACCCTTGCTCTCGCCGATCACAACGTCGTTTGCGCCTGAGCCAACAAAGCTGGCCTTTGGCACAAAGTCGGTCTGGGTTTTGGCGTTGACGATGTCGACCACAACCACTGTGACGTTGTCTGGGGCGCCAAACTCAAGGGCTTCGCCAATCAAGAGTTCGGTGGCTTCATCCGAGTCAATTTTTGAAAGCATCAGGCGATCCATTACCGATTCGGGAACCACTCCGCTGAGGCCATCAGAGCACATCATCCAGCGGTCGCCCGGCAAGAGGTCGACGCTAAAAATGTCGATGTCAGGAAACTCTTCAACGTCGCCAAGAACGCGCATCAACACGCTGCGGCGAGGGTGCACCAATGCCTCTTCGGGCGTGATGCGGCCGGTGTCGACAAGCTTTTGCACGAAGGTGTGGTCAACGGTGATTTGGCGAACCACGCCGTCGCGGGCCAGATAAATTCTTGAGTCGCCAATGTGAGCAATGGTGGCCTTGTCTGCGGTGATGATCATGCCCGAGAAAGTGGTGCCCATTCCAGACAGTTCAGGATGCTCGACCACCGTGGCGCGCAACATCGAGTTGGCCTGCCAAATCGCTTCTTTGAGAGCGGTGCCGGCAACCTCGGTTGAGTCATAAGCCTCGTCGGCTAGGGCAACCTTTTGGGCTACAAGGGCCGAAGCGATGTCTCCGCCGGCGTGACCACCCATGCCGTCGGCAACGAAAAACAGGTTGTAGCCGGCATAACCAGAGTCTTGGTTGGTCGAGCGCACGCGGCCAATGTCTGAGCCCGCATAGCTGATGGTTTTTATGGCCACGATGTTTTGGCGCCTAGCTTCGAAGCTCAAAGACGGTCTTGCCAACCCGCACAGATGTGTTCAGCTTGACCACTGCGGGGGTGCCAACTCGGCTGCCATCAAGATAGGTGCCGTTGGTTGAGTTGAGGTCTTGAATCAGCCAGTCGTTGTTGATGAGAATCAACTTGGCGTGGTGGGTTGAGGCATACTCGTCATCGACGATCAGATCACTGTCGGGGCTGCGACCAATGGTGATTTCGCGTCGATCTAGGCGCACCATCTGGCCGGTCTTCTCGCCCTCAAGAATTACAAGTTTGGTGGCGGTGCTGCCGGTTGGTTCGCTGACCAAGGACGAAATTCCGGCGATTGGTGCTGCCGGAGCAATTGGCGCCGAAACCACCTGTGGGGCGTTTGCCTCGGCAACTCGACTGACCACTTTTTGGCCAAACAGGTCGGCGCGAATCACCGAGATGATGCTGAACACGAAGATCCAAAGGACAGCCAAGAATCCGATGCGAACGATGAAGAGCGCTAACTCACTCACTGATGGTTCTCGCAATCACTCTGAAGGTGAAGGTGCTGCGGCCGGCCTCGATCACAGTGTTGTCGGCAATGCCAACCTCGTCAATCTTTTTGCCGGCAACCAATGTGCCGTTGGTGCTGCCAAGGTCTCTGACGGCAGCACTTTTGCCATCCCAGAGAATTTCGAAGTGCTTGCGGCTTAGGCCATTGTCGTCGATCTGAATATCAGAGCTGGCATCGCGGCCAACCGAGGTGTGCGCCTTGGCTAACAAAAAGCGCTTGCCGGCAACATCGAGGGCCGGCATCCATTCGACCTGGGTGTTTTGGCTTGAGGAGCGAACACTTACCTGGCCGAGGTTTAGGGTTTGGTCTTCGATTAGTTTGATGCCGAGCACCGCGCCAAATTGAAAGCCCTGCTTAATGGCGTGACGATTGGTTAGATCGTTCAGTTCGTTGATGAGCGAATCGCCCAGCGATGCCATGCGGTTGAAGTCAGCGGTTGAAAGACTGACGCTAAAACTATTTGGGGCCAAGATGCGGTCACGGCTGAGAATGCTGGCCTTCGAGTCCATTTCTGCGCGGATGGCTGCGGCTATTTCGACAGGCTGAATTTCAGACTTAAAAGTCTTGCTGAACGCGCCGTTGACGATGCGCTCTAAGCCTCGCTCGAAGTTATCTAAAAAGCCCAAGGTGTCCTTTTCTGTTGCCCTGCTTAGAGTTTACCGACAGCGGTCGACATCTAGGGTGAACCTGAGAGCCACCTGATAAACCTGAGCGTCCCCTGCCAAACCCCCAACAGGTCGCTGAAATTGACCGTCTCGATTTTTGAAACTATTTAGATTCATTCTTGGATCCGCAATCCAACGAAAGGAAACACCATGAAAAACAAGAAACTAAAGATTTCGGCTGTTGCAGCCGGAGCAGTAGTTCTAGCGGGAGCAGCATTCGCAGTTCCATCATTGGCAGCGACCCGCCACAATGCACACGCTGCATCGGCGCCAACCAGCACCGCCGCGCCTACCTTTGGCGCCCCAGGTGCACCTAACTTCCGTGGCCACAAGGGCGCACCTGCTTTCAACGGAGTTCAGGCTTCGGTTGCAGCAACCGTAACGGGTGTGCCAGCTACTGTCACCGACGCTGAGGTAGCCGAGCATGGCGCAGCCTTCATCGCCTATGACTTCACCGGCACCGCGCCAACCACTCAGCCAACTACCGGTGGTCACCCAGTGCACTTTGAGGCAACCACCTTGGCCAACGGAGTCGCAACCGGAACCATCGACCTCTTTGCCAGCAAGACCGCCGGCACCTACACCGAGGCTGTTTATAGCTCGAAGACCGACGCCAACCCGGTGATCGTTACCATCGTTGTTGACTCGGCCGGCAAGGCAACCGCAACCGCTTCGGGCTCACTAATCAGCGCCTATAACGCCACCTTGAAGGCACCTGCTTTTGGTGGCCCTAACGGCGGCCCAGGTTTTGGTTTTGGCCCTAATGGCTTTGGCCCACGTGGTGGTCACGGCGACCACGATGGCGACTCACCTAAGGGCGGCTCAGGTTGGACTGCCCCGACTAGCGGCAGCACCGCGACCCCAGCACCGACCAACGGCTAATCCCCCTAGCCGTTTCAAAAAAAGAACTGCCCTCCCGATTGTGTCCGGGAGGGCAGTTCTTTTTGTTTAGGGCTTAGTGATAAACCTTGATGCCAACCGCAGAGGTCTTAGCCTTTGCCTTGTTGACAATCACGGTCACCGGAGCTGCCTTTAGTGCAGGGTTCGCCTTCAGAGCAAAGGCGCAAACCTGAGCCGCGGTTGCCGCTGCCGCTGCCTTAGCCGCTGCAGTGTTTGAAGCCGCATAGGCATAGCACTGAAGGTTGGTGTTGCTCATGTTTGAGTAGACAGCCTGAAGCACCTGGTTGGCAACCGAAGTTGACAAGGTTTTTGTGCCAGCAGGGATGGCCACTGGGCGCTCAACTACGGTTGCAACGTTGGTCGGTGCAACATAGGTGATGCCGTTAACCACGGTGATGCTGCCCGAGTCAAACTTCAGGGTCAGATCAGCCGAGCCAGGGTTAGCCGCCGGAACCGGGATGGTCACCTGGCCGGTGGTTGCATCCTTGGTGAAGGCCACTGACTTGCCGCCGATGGTCACTGACTGAAGGCCAGAGAAGTCACCCTTTGACAGGTCAAGCGTGCCGCCCTTGACATCGAGGCCTCGGCTCACATTGATCACAGCGTTGAGCACAGGTGCCTGCCACACTGGGGCAACTACCGCCGTGCTTGACGAGCTAGACGAGCTTGACGAGCTAGACGAGCTTGAGCTTGACGAGCTCGAAGAACCTGAACTA
>CAIPNT010000077.1 GCA_903866485.1 uncultured Micrococcales bacterium
ATCGGCTTCAACGACTTCTTGGCAGATGGTCAAGTGAAAACAGGCTTCATGATAGCAATTCCGCTAATTCTCGGCCTGGTCATGGCCGGCTTCATTGGCGGCGAACGAAAGCGATTCTGGAGCTCGTTCGGTCTATCTGTGATTGGCCTATACGGTTTGTTGGTCTTGCTCAACGCTATTAACTGGTTTCAAAAGCCTGGGCTCGGCATTGTGCTTGTCGTTTTGTTCTCGGCTGGTGCCGGCATCGTCATTGCTGGCCTAACCATGGGCTTCGACCACAAGGTAGCCCGTAACGCGGCATTGACCGTGGCCGGAATCGGTGGAGTGCTTTATTACCCGTTCAACGCGATTCCAGGTGCGTGGCTAAACCTCGGTTGGGTTGCCCTCATGGGTCTAGTTGCCATCTTTGTCGGTGTCTTTGCGGCTGGTCTATGGGCCAAGGAAGACCGCAGCGTACTGCGACGAATTGGTGGCCTAACTGCTTTCTTCACCGGACTCATTCTCATTCTTGACAAGTTGATGCAGGTCTGGAACCCATACGTGAATTCAGACGCCATTAGCGGTCGCCCCGTGCCAACCATTAGCGCTGCTAACGACCTGCTATCGACCAACAACTATTGGTGGCAGCTGCTTGACGTGCTATTGCATCTGCTTTTGCCTACTTTGGGCATCATGCTCATTTCGTTCGCGGGTTACGTGCGCTATGCCCGAAGCAGTCTTCTTGAAGTCATGAATATGGACTACATTCGCACAGCGCGAGCCAAGGGCCTCACCGAACGAACCGTTGTGGTTCGTCACGCGCTGCGCAACGCAATGATTCCGCTCACCACATTGATCGCCTTCGACCTTTCGGGTCTGATCGGTGGAGCATTCATTACCGAATCAATTTATGGCTGGAAGGGTATGGGAACAATCTTCTTGCAATCGGTCAGCAACCAAGACCTAAACCTGCTCATGGGTGTGTTCTTCTTGACCTCGTTCTTGGCCGTGATGGGAAACCTCTTGGCCGACATCGCATATTCTGCTCTCGATCCACGCATCCGAATGGGTAACTAGTCATGAATGAAAACATGGAAAAGATGGCCGAAGCCACGACGGTAGACAGTTCTATCGAGATGAAAGAGACCGCTGGGCTCAGTCAGGGCCAGTTGGTTCTCAAGCGTTTCTTTAGACACCGCGCTGCCAACGTATCGTTGGGCTACCTGTTGCTGGTCATCCTGTTTGTGTTCTCTGCCGGTGGCATTCACCTAGGCAGCCGTCAATCCCCGATCACTATCCCTGGATGGTGGCACCAGACCATCAACGACATGACACAGGTTTCGATCACTCACAGCCCAAGCGGGCAGTTGCTTATTGGAGCACCTACGCTGGATCTAAACCCATTTGACGGCAACGGTATCTCGGTCGGTGCTCACCCGTTCGGGCAAGATACCATTGGCCACGATTATTTTGCGCTGGTTATTCGTGGTGCGCAGCAATCAATTATGGTGATGCTAGTCGTAGGACTCATCGGTGGACTGATGGGAACCGTAATCGGAGCCATTTCGGGATATTTCCGCGGCAGAACCGACTCGGTCTTAATGCGCTTCACTGACCTAATCATCACGATTCCGACTGTGATTATCGGATCAGTCATTGGTGCGAAACTTGGAAACCTCGGCGTCTTTCCGCTGGCGCTATTTCTAGGTCTATTTGCCTGGACGGGCCTCGCTCGTTTGGTACGTGGTGAATTCCTGACGCTTCGTGAGCGGGAATTCGTTGATGCGGCGCGTGTTGCCGGCGCTTCAGCGGGTCGAATCATCTTCAAGCACATCTTGCCAAATGCAATGGGTGTAATCATCGTTTCGGTCACGCTGCTGCTATCAGGCGCCATCTTGCTTGAGACAACACTGAGTTATGTCGGTTTCGGTGTTCAGTCGCCAGATGTATCTCTCGGAACGTTGATTAGCCAGTATCAAGACTCATTCCAGGCCAGCCCATGGCTATTCTGGTGGCCGGGCTTCTTCATTATTTCGATTGCGCTGAGCGTCAACTTCATCGGTGATGGGTTGCGCGACGCGTTTGACCCTAGGCAGAAGCGCAAGCTAAGCCGCAAAGACTTGGCCCAGGCAAAGCAAATCGAAAAGAACTAAACGTGCAGGTTCAAGTAAGTCAGAAGCGCAATCGCAACCAGACTGGCCAATCCACGCCAGTTTGGGCTGGTTTTGACGTTTCTCGTTTGGCCTGTGCTCTCTTGTCGAACCGCGTCGAGCAGCCAGAAGGCCTTGCCCGACTCGACATAATGAATGCGACCTGGCTCGACGAAGGCTTCACCCTGCATCGGGGTGCCGCGAAAATCTCGAGCGTTGACCTTGGCCACTTCTCGTCTGCCTGGGGCCGGAGCCGACCAAGCGGTGAACTTTTTGTCGCCAACAACCGCGGCAAGGCCATATCTGGTGTCGAATTTTTCAATCGCGGCCCAGTCGGCTTGAAAAATTCTCAGTGGATTTACGATGACCAGACCCTGGGTGTCGTACTTGATCTTTGGCTCGACGAAAAGAAGCCAGACGATCAGGTCGATGATTCCCAGGGTGCAGAGCACTCCAGTGATCTGAGCGAAGTTGTGGGAGGCCACAACCGAGCCGATAGCGACGGCAGAAACGACAGAAGCACCGATGGCGGCAATGAGGGTAATCCTCGGACGAATAGTCTTCACGACTTCCATTATGACCAGTTAAGAACTTCACCAGCACAAACTCAGCGCGAGGAAAACAAATGAGCGAAACACAGACTGCCGTTCTAGAGGTTGAAAAGTACAACCTTGATTTCTGGGTAGATGGCGAGTGGTATCCAGCCGCCATTGATATGAACTATTCGATTGCTGCGGGCGAGGTGCTTGCAATTGTTGGTGAATCTGGTTCAGGCAAATCTTCATCGTCGATGGGTCTCATGGGTCTACTGGCCTCTAACGCCCGAGTAAATGGCAGTGTGAGAATCAAAGGCACCGAAATGCTTGGGGCGAGCACCTCAACCCTGCGCAAGTTTCGCGGCAAAGAGGTTGCCTATATCTTTCAGGAGCCGATGACTGCTCTGAACCCGGTTTATACAATCGGCTTTCAGATTATTGAAACCCTGCGAACTCACTTTGACATTTCGTCGGTTGAGGCACACGAACGTGCGATTGCCCTCATCAAGTTGGTTGAAATTCCAGACCCTGAGACCTCGGTCGACAAATACCCTCACCAGCTTTCTGGCGGTCAGCGCCAGCGCGCGATGATTGCTCAGGCGCTTGCCTGTGACCCAGCCCTGCTTATCGCAGATGAGCCAACTACAGCTCTGGACGTAACCGTGCAGGCTGAAATTCTCGACCTGATGCGCAATCTTAAAGAGAAACTAAACTCTGCAGTTTTGCTAATCACCCACGACATGGGTGTGGTTGCCGACATGGCAGATCAAATTTTGGTTATGAAGGATGGCAAGACGGTCGAGTATGACACAGCCGACAACATCTTTAACCGGCCTCAACACACCTATACCCAGCAGCTGTTGGCTGCGGTGCCAAAGCTGGGTTCGGTTGCCGTTCGCGAACTTAGCTTCGGTGCTGACGTCAAGCCAGAGCCAGTTCTGAGGCTGCAAGATGTGACCATTGAGTATCCAAAGCGTGGACGTGCGGTGGCATTCAAGGCCGTTCAAGATTTCAACCTCGAAATTTATCCGGGTGAAATTGTTGGGCTCGTGGGCGAGTCTGGTTCTGGAAAGACCACTATTGGTCGCGCCTCAATCGGCCTTCTGCCGATCAAAGAGGGAACCATCACGGTGGCAGGCAATGACATTAGCCACGCAAACATGAAGTCGCTTTCACAAATTCGCCGCCACACCGGCATAGTCTTTCAAGACCCAGCGTCTTCGCTAAACCCTCGTTTACCTATTGGTGAGAGCATTGGCGAGCCAATTTTGCTTGCTGGCCTGGCCAAGGGTGATGAACTACACCGCCGCGTGGAGGATCTTCTTGATTCAGTCGAGCTGCCAAGAAGTTACCGAAACCGTTACCCTCACGAGCTTTCTGGTGGTCAGCGTCAGCGAATTGGCATTGCCCGAGCACTGGCTCTGACTCCAGACTTGCTGATTGCCAGATCG
>CAIPNT010000078.1 GCA_903866485.1 uncultured Micrococcales bacterium
CGAGCTCAAGCTCGGTGTCGAACCCAAGTGCTCAGGTGACTGGATCGACTCAGACCGTTGACCCTAACAACAAGGGCAACTATCCACACATTCGTCTAGAGACTTCGTTCTTGGCTAACAACTACGACGCCTCATGGTGGGATGGCGTGTGGCAGTATCGTGACGCCGATTCACGCGCTTATTTGAAGTACATTCCGGTAGGCAGCACTTTTAGCCTCACCTACTATGTGACCGATGCCTCGGGTGCACCACTTATTGGAGCGCCGGTTAGTCTGATCGTCAACGCCAACTACTCATGCTCGAAGACCTACTTCGCTTATGACGGTGCGTTGATTGGCCCCGATGACTGCAACGGTGGAGGTCAATCTGAGCTGCCAGCTAAGACGACCGATGCGAAGGGTGCAGTGACCTTCACGTTGACCAACACCAACACCGTTGGCGAGGCCATGCCGACTTCACTGAGCGGTCTTCCAAATGGCAAGGAGCTTGGCACCAACATAAAGCCAAACTTGGTCGGTGCAAAGGAGCAAGGTATCGATATGCTGTTTGCTCACTTTGTGCAGCCAACCGACGTTGCCAAGGCAACTGGCGCAGTGACACAAACCGAGAGCGTTGGAAACGTTCACACCTCAACGTTTAGTTTTGTGGGTGCGGATGGAAAGCCGCTGGCCAACCAAGACGTGAAGTACTACATCAATGGTCTCGACTCAAAGGTCGGCTTTGCTCGCACCGACGACCAGGGCAAGGCCACCGTGATCTCGACAAACTCGAGTGGTCAAGCTGGAATGCAGGTAGTCGGCGTGAGCCTTGCTCGCGATGGCAAGTTGCCACTGACTGCCTCGACAACTATCACATGGTCAGTGCCTAGCCTGACTCTGATGGCAAGTGCCGGCAAGGGATTGGTTTTTGTCGACGTTGCTGGTGCAACCGGAAAGAAAGTTTCAATCTCGATTTCTGGAAAGCTCTACTCGAGAACCGCAACCTCGGCTAGCACCGAATTCACATTCGCTGCAAGCCAGGGAAAGCACCTCGTAAAGGTGGCCGTTGGCGCCAAGTCGATTGCCAAGTCAGTAACTGTTCGAAAGTAGCGGATCTACCGATCAACAAAGTTACACAGCGGCTCCGAGGGTTTAAGGCCTTCGGAGCCGCTGAACTTTTTGGTTCGTAAATCAAAATTCGAAATTTTTGGAATAAAGCGTTCAAAAAAAATGCTGAAGATAAGTTTGCTAACTTCAGCGTGTCGCAAACACAGCGGGAGTATTGTGTTGTCTGACAGGGTGTGTAGCCCTGCCTAAAAGACACAAAGGAGTGTTACCGAATGAGTTCAAACTCTTCACCTGCAGTACCTGGTTCATCAATCGCAGATCCAGGCGTTCTAGGTTTAGCCGGCTTCGCGCTAACCACATTCGTTCTAAGCCTTGCCAACTCGGGCATTGTTGCGGGCGCAGGCGCTGCGGTGCTTGGCCTCGCATTGTTCTATGGAGGCATCGCTCAGCTTCTGGCTGGAATGTGGGAGTTCGTCAAGGGCAACACCTTCGGCGCACTAGCATTCACCTCATACGGTGCTTTCTGGCTGGGCTTCTGGTATCTAGTTAGCACCGGTGGCGACAAGGCCGCTGGGGCAAACGGCGTCGGCGCATTCTTGTTGGCATGGACCATCTTCACCCTCTACATGACCGTTGCATCTTTCAAGGCGAGCCGAATCGTAAACCTAGTGTTCATCGCACTAAGCCTTACCTTCATCTTCTTGACCGCAGGTGCCTTCAACGGCAGTGCTGACGCAACCCACATCGGTGGTTACCTAGGTCTGCTAACCGCTGCACTTGCCTGGTATGGCTCGGCAGCTGGCGTTATCAACTCAACCTGGAAGAAGACCGTTCTTCCAGTTGGCTAATCAACAGTTAAATAAAAAACCCACCGATCATTTCGGTGGGTTTTTTATTTGCCTGCACGAATTAGTTGTGCAGCAAGAACCAGATGGAGAATGCCAAGTTTATTGCTGCAATCGCGAGACCGCCCCAAAGCAGCAGGCGTTCGCCATCAACCGCGCTGCCGGTCAGTCTCTGCGCGCGATTGCGCATCCAAGTGAAAAAGGCATTTTTGCTTGAAGTCTTGGAAATTAGCACCAGCAGCAGGCCGATGAGCAAGCCAACCAAATATGCAACATCGCGGGTTATCTTCATGGTTTCGAGAATACGGCAAAGCACGCGACCGCCCCAGTGGAATAAACTGCAGGTCAGCGGGTCTTAAATCTGTCAGTGCACCAACCATCAGCTAAGGGGATGCTCGTGAAGAGTGTTATCGGTTTTATTTCTGGACGTCGTGGCTCGTGGGCAACCCTATTGATCGGGCTGTTCTTTGCCGGCTTGGCCTTTGGCCCACTGGCTGGCCCAGCCTCGGATGCAGCGCCTGGCGTTGGCCTGCCGAGCAACAACGAAACGGTATTGGTCAACGAGGCGCTTAAGAAGCTGCCCGGAGCCGACTCAACGGCCGCCATCATCGTTTTTAGGGCCGATTCGACCTTCAGTGAATCGCAAAAAACCTGGTTGCTCGGAACCCCGGATGCGAAGACCCATCTGCCGGCAGGGGGAGTGGCTGACAAGTTTGTCGGGTTCACCAACCTGCAGGTGATGGGCAAGGCCTTTGTGCCGCCGGCTACCATCTCAACCGACAACACCACCGCGATTGTCACCGTGCCACTGGCCAAGTCTGACGATGTCAAGGTGGTTGGCGATCGAGTTAAGGCCCTTCGCTCAGCTGCCAAGGATGGCCTGCCATCCGGAGTGAGCGCCTATGTGACCGGCCCTGAGGGTTTTCAGGCCGACTTGGCCAACGTCTTTGCCGGTGCCGACTTTAAGCTTTTGGCCACAACGGCGATGGTCGTCATCTTGTTGCTTTTGATTACCTATCGCAGCCCAAGCCTGTGGCTGATTCCACTATTGGTGGTTGGCACCGTCGACGGAATGTCTAGCGGCTTGGTAAAGAACCTGGCTCACCAGATTGGCATTCCGCTAGATGGTTCAATCACCGGCATTTTGTCGGTGCTGGTCTTCGGTGCCGGCACCGACTATGCGTTGCTTCTAATCTCTCGTTACCGCGAAGAGTTGCTGCTGCACAAAAACAAAAACGACGCTATGGCTCGTGCGCTTCGAGAAGCCGGGCCGGCAATTTTGGCGTCAGGCACGACTGTTATCCTGGCCTTGCTGACCCTCAACTTTGCTGTCTTGCAGGGCAACCGGGCACTGGGCATCGCTTGTGCCACCGGTGTTTTCTTGGCCATGGTTGCCGCCGTCACGGTTTTGCCAGCCGCACTAGTGGTCTTCGGGCGCTGGATCTTCTGGCCACTAACGCCTAAGTTTGGTGGCCGCAACAAGTCTGACAGCGGCCTCTGGGCCAAGCTAGGCAAGGGCGTGAGCAAGCGTCCGGTTGCCGTTGCAATTATCGGCCTAGTTATGCTAGGAGCTTTTGCATCGGGCGCCACCGGCATCAAGATTGGTTTGTCTTCTACCCAGAGTTTCTTGGCCAAGCCTGAATCGGTTGTTGGTCAAGACATTCTCGCTAAGGCATTCGCCGCCGGCAGCTCAACCCCGACCACGCTAATTGCCAATGTCGACAAGGCCGACCAGGTAATCGCCGCGGCGTCAAAGGTTGAGGGAGTTGATTCGGTCAAGGCCGACGTCAAGAACTCATCGATCGAGAAAATTGATGTGGTGCTGAAGGATGCCAGCGGTTCAGCCGGAGCCTACGCAACCGTCACCAGACTGCGTGACGCAGTGCACCCGATTGCCGGTGCCGACGCAAAGGTGGGCGGGCTTGACGCCCAGCAGCTAGACGTCAAGAACGCCTATGCGCACGATGAGTCACTCGTCATCCCGTTGATTTTGGCCCTTGTGTTTGTGGTGCTTCTGGTGTTGTTGCGTTCGATCGTCGCGCCGGTTCTCTTGCTGTTGACCGTGGTGGCATCGTTCTTTGCCAGCCTCGGAGCAGCCTGGTTGGTTTTTGTGAACCTGCTCGGTTTTCCGGCCCTTGACCTCAGCGTGTTTCTATACAGCTTCTTGTTCTTGGTTGCCCTGGGTGTTGACTACAACATCTTCTTGGTCACCCGTGCCAAAGAAGAGGCGGTC
>CAIPNT010000079.1 GCA_903866485.1 uncultured Micrococcales bacterium
GGTTGCTGCTGATTCGCGAATCTTGCAGATTGCAAACGAGGCCATCTCGAACGCGGTGCGGCATGGGCTGGCTCGCAATCTCGCAATAAGGGCCACCAAGCTCTCAGCGGCAGGTGTTGAAATCACTGCCACTGATGACGGTCTAGGACCGCGACGAGGAAATGCCGGTCTGGGCTCAGCCTTATTCGATTCTCTTGCCGGAAAGGGCTGGTCGATCGAGCAAGCAGCGGATGGTGGTAGTCGTTTGGTTGTGCGGATTCAACAATAAAGCCCCACTTGACTAGACTAGGAAAACTATGACTCAGACACCAGCCGCCTCAGCTTCAGCACGCCCTACCTTCTCACCAGCTCCGCGTTCATCGTGGCTCGCGCTCGCCGTCTTGCTCGCCGGCTTCTTCATGGCTTTGGTTGACGCAACCATCGTGAACGTTGCGCTGCCGAGCATCCGCAACAGCTTGCACGCCAGCGAATCGACCCTGTCTTGGATCATTTCGGGTTATGCCCTAACCTTTGGTCTAGCGCTGATTCCATCCGGTCGCCTAGGTGACCGCTTCGGTCACAAGTGGGTCTTCATCACCGGCATCGTGCTGTTTACAGCAGCCAGCGCATACTGTGGCGTTGCGGCAACTGACTTCGACATCATTGTCGGTCGCGTGCTTCAGGGTCTGGCCGGAGGCATCTTCGTGCCGGCCGTTGGTTCGTTCATTCAGCTTTTGTTCAACGGCAAAGAGCGTGGCAAGGCGTTTGCCATCATGGGTTCGGTCATCGGCATTTCGAGCGCCATCGGCCAGATTGCCGGTGGTCTAATCATTCAGGCATTCGGCGATGCTGAGGGTTGGCGTTGGGTGTTCTTCGTGAACCTGCCAATCGGAATTTTGACCGCAATCTTCGCAATTCGTCTGCTACCTGCAGGTGACGCACACGCCGACCGCAGCAACCGAATGGACTGGTTGGGTGTTGGCTTGTTGAGCGCCGGTCTGGTCGCAATCTTGATTCCACTGATTCAGGGTCAGCAAGATGGCTGGCACCCCTGGACCTGGTGGACAATGGCCGCCGGAGCCGGAGGACTGTTCTTGTTCGGTGCCTGGCAGGTTCTGTTCACCAAGCGTGGCGGTTCGGCGCTGGTGCCACCTCGCCTGTTTCACCACTTGAGCTTCACCTTCGGCAGCATCCTGGCGCTGGTTTATTTTGCCGGATTCACCTCAATCTTCTTCACCCTGTCGCTGCTTTGGCAGGGCGGCTTGCACCACAGCGCCCTTGAGTCAGGTTTCTTGACCTTGCCGTTTGCAATCGGAACCGCGGTTTTCTCTTCGCAGAGTTCAAAATGGGCAGCCAAGTTGGGCCGCAGTGTGCTGGCCTATGGCGCGGCCCTGGTCACCATCGGCCTCGGCGTCACCTGGTATCTATTGGCCAATGTTGGTGTCGCAGATCTGAACAACTGGATGCTGTTGCCTGGCATCTTTGTAGCCGGAGCCGGAAACGGATTCTTCTTGGCGCCGAACGTTCAGTTCATCGTTGCAACCGTCGAAAACTCTGAGGCCGGAGCGGCCAGCGGTGTGGTTCAGACCGCGCAACGTGTTGGTTCGGCAGTCGGTGTTGCCATCATTGGTTCGATCTTGTTCTCGGCGCTAACCCCAGACAAGATGGTGCCAAAGCTAATTGGTCAGGCATTCAAAGATGGCGCCAGCAACGCCATGTTGATGTCTGTGATTCTTTCTGCGGCTTCGTTGCTCTTGGTGTTTGCGCTGCCAAAGCGCATCCAGTTGCACGGTGCGGCAAGCGCAGCA
>CAIPNT010000080.1 GCA_903866485.1 uncultured Micrococcales bacterium
ATCTGGTCAAGGTTGACCTTTTGCTTCAGGGTGAGCAAGTGGATGCCTTCAGCGCGATTGTTCACAAAGACAAGGCCTACGCCTACGGCGTGATGATCACCGGCAAGCTGCGCGAGTTGATTCCGCGCCAACAGTTTGAGGTGCCTATTCAGGCCGCAATCGGTGCCCGCATCATCGCTCGAGAGTCGATTCGCGCGATGCGCAAAGATGTTCTTGCCAAGTGTTATGGCGGTGACATCAGTCGCAAGCGCAAGCTTCTCGAAAAGCAAAAAGAGGGCAAAAAGCGCATGAAGACCATCGGTCGCGTCGAGGTGCCTCAAGAAGCTTTCATCGCCGCGCTTTCAACCGATGGTGAGAAAAAAGGCGAAAAGAAGGGCAAGTAGGTGCCCGGCGCTCTGCCTATTGGCGATGTCGCCCCGGCTGACGGAGTGCTTCCCGCGCAGGCCCGAGTCGATGCCGACAGCCGCAGTTTTCACGCCTATGTTCACATCCCGTTTTGCAAGGTTCGCTGTGGATATTGCGATTTCAATACCTACACCGCCACCGAACTCGAGGGGGCCTCGCAGTCTGGCTATGCCGCCCAGGTGATTGAAGAGATTCGATTTAGCAAGCGCGCTCTAGATGAATCGCAGGTCATTCAACGTCAACTCAAGAGCGTCTTCTTTGGCGGTGGCACCCCAACGCAATTGCCGGCCGAAGACCTAGTGGAAATCCTTGCAGAATTAGCTGACCAGTTCGGGCTATTGCAAAACGCCGAGGTGACGACCGAGGCTAACCCAGACACCGTAGATCTCGAGTATTTGACCAAATTGAAAGCCGGCGGATTCACGAGAGTTTCATTTGGCATGCAGTCGGCAGAGCCATCCGTGCTGAAAACACTTGAACGCACTCACAATCCCGAGAACTTGCCCATCGTGGTAGCGGCCGCAAAGTCTGCCGGGCTCAGCTGCTCGGTCGATCTGATATATGGCGCTCCCGGTGAAAGCCTCGATCAGTGGCGCAACTCGCTTGAAGCGGCAATTGCACTCGAACCCGATCACATTTCAGCCTATTCACTCATTGTCGAAGACGGCACCAAGTTGGCGCGCCAAATTCGATCGGGCGAGTTGACCGAGCCAGATGAAGACCTTCAAGCAGACAAGTATGAGCTGGCAGACGAGCTGTTGGCAGAGGCCGGTTTCGCCTGGTATGAAGTTAGTAATTGGGCCAAGAGGCAAGACGAGCGGTCAATGCACAACATCGCCTACTGGCAGTCTCAAGACTGGTGGGGCTATGGACCTGGTGCACACAGTCACGTTGGGGGAGTGCGCTGGTGGAACGTGAAACACCCGACTGCCTACGCCAAGCGCCTAGCGGATAGGGTTTCGCCGGCCATTGGGCGAGAAAGTTTAGATGACCGCATCCGCTTAGAAGAGAGAATTTTGCTTGAAATTCGGGTGTCCGATGGGCTTTCGGTGCAGGTTGCCAGAGGGGCTAATCCTCGCGCAAGCGAGCTGATTGCTGGCTTCATCGCGGATGGTTTGGTTGACGCCGGGTCGGCCATCAAAGGCAACTTGGTGCTTACACTCAAGGGCCGTTTGCTTGCCGACAGTTTGGTTCGTTCGCTATTGGCCTAGTGCCAGCGAAACAAGGGTTTGAGGCGGTAATATTGGCACTCAGATAGGCAGAGTGCCAGAGCGCTCGCTTTTCGACGACCTAGGAGGTGCAAGTGATTCCAGAACGCAGTCTTGAGGTGCTTCGAGCGATTGTTCAGGACTACATTGCCACCAAAGAACCGGTCGGTTCGAAGTCTTTGGTTGAACGCCACCAATTTGGAGTGTCTTCGGCAACAATTCGCAACGAAATGGCGATGCTCGAAGAAGAAGAGCTCATCCACGCACCACACACCTCGGCCGGGCGAGTGCCAACTGACAAGGGCTACCGCCTTTTTGTCGACCGCCTCGGTGAAGTGAAGCCACTTTCTGCATCCGAGAAATCTGCCATCGCAAACTTTATGGTTGGCAGCGCCGACTTGGATGAGACCCTTGGCCGAACGGTTCGGTTGCTCTCACAACTCACTAACCAGGTTGCAATGGTGCAATACCCAACGCTTGGGCGCTCAAGGGTTCGCAACATTGAACTCATCCAGGCTGCAGACACCAGAATTCTCATGATTTTGATCACGGACAGTGGCCGCATTCAGCAGCACGTCATCGAAATTTCAGAGGCTGTAGACACTGCGTTCATCGGTGAGGTGCGCGCAAAGCTGAATTTGAAGCTATCTGGCAAGCCGCTTGGTGAAGTCGCCGAGCTGTTGCAAGCCTTTGAGGGTGAATTTAACCCAGTTGTTGTGCCGCAGATTCGACTGATTATCGAGAGCTTGCTAGATCAGGTTGATGCCAACCGGCAAGAAAAAATCATCCTCTCGGGTACAGCAAACTTGGCGCGTCGCGAAGAAGATTTTCCGGGCAGCATTTCGCCAGTTCTCGAGGCAATAGAAGAGCAGGTTGTCGTGTTGAAACTGATGACTGAGATGCAGGCTGAGCAGCATGGAGTGAGCTTGAGAATCGGTCGTGAAAACGCATTCGAGGGTCTTAGCAACGCTTCGGTTGTGGTTTCGGGCTATGAAAACCAGGGCAGTGAAATTGCCAAGCTCGGAGTGATCGGCCCCACTCGCATGGACTACTCATCCAACATTGCCGCGGTTCGCGCCGTGGCCAGATATTTGACCAAAGCACTAGGAAACTGAAAGCAACTATGGCAGACCACTATGAGGTTTTGGGTGTCAAACGTGACGCCAGCGCTGACGAGATAAAGAAGGCTTACCGCAGATTGGCTCGCGAGCTGCACCCGGATGTCAATCCGGGAGCCGATTCTGAAGAGCGATTCAAGGCGGTCACGCACGCCTATGAGGTGCTTAGTGACAGCGACTCGAGGCGTCAGTATGACATGGGCGGTCAAGACCCATTTGCTGGTGCTGGCTTTGGTGGTTTCGGCGACATATTCGACACGTTCTTTGGCGGCGGGTCGCAACGAGGCCCTCGCTCGCGGGCAGAGCGTGGCCAAGATGCCCTTTTGCGCGTAGAGATGACCCTCGAAGAGGTTGTCTTCGGCGCCGACAAAAGCGTTGAGGTTGACACGGCTGTGTTGTGTTCGACCTGTGAGGGCAGTTGCTGCCGACCTGGAACATCGATGTCGGTCTGCGATGTTTGCCGTGGTGCCGGTCAAATTCAACGTCAGGTCAGATCTCTGCTTGGCAATGTCGTCACCTCACAGCCATGTTCAGCATGTCGCGGTTTTGGTCAGGTTATTGCTGACCCTTGCGTCGACTGTCGAGGCCAGGGCCGTGTTCGCGCGCGTCGAACCATTGACCTAAGCGTGCCAGCCGGCGTCGAAGATGGGCTGCGATTGCAACTTTCTGGTCAAGGCGAGGTCGGCTTTGCCGGTGGGCCAAACGGCGATCTTTACGTCGACATCGCAGTGCAAAGCCACGCAATCTTTGGTCGAAACGGCGATGACCTGACAGCTACCGTCGAGGTGCCACTGCATGATGCGGTGCTTGGCGGGTTCGCCAAGATTGAGACTTTCGATGGCGAAATAGAGATTGAAGTTTCGCCGGGTCAGCAGACTGGTGACGTGATCACCATCAAGGGCAAGGGCGTTAACCGGCTGCGCAGCGCAGGTAGGGGAGACCTTAAAATCGCAATTCAGGTGTTGACGCCATCGAAGCTCGATTCAAAGCAGAAAGAGCTGTTTAGAAGCCTTGCTACGTTGCGCAAGAGCGACAGCATCAAACTAGTAAAGCACCACCAAGGTTTCTTCTCTGGAAAGCGTCGCTAAGGCATGGTTGAACCTCTTTTTCGCACCGAATTCGTTCAGACGCCGGCCGTCGGCAATGCGGTGACTCTTGGTGGTTCTGAGGGTAAACACGCCGTCAATGTGCGCAGAATGCGCGCTGGCGAAGGCATTCAGCTTGGCAACGGCAAGGGGCTGCGCGTGCGCGGAACGGTTGCATCTTTGGCGACGGGCTCATTAACCGTCAACATTGACCAGGTGTCTCAAGAAAATGAGCCTAGGGTGAAGCTAACCATCATCCAGGCGTTGGCCAAGGGTGACCGCGATGAACTTGCTGTTCAGGCTGCCACAGAACTCGGCTGCTGGTCGGTCATCCCGTGGCAGGCAGAGCGGTCAATTTCTCGTTGGGAGGGCGCGAAAGTTCAAAAGGGTGTTGAGCGCTGGCAGACCATTGTCGCGGAGGCTGCAAAGCAGTCGCTTCGAGTTTTTGAGCCGATTGTTTCGCAGCC
>CAIPNT010000081.1 GCA_903866485.1 uncultured Micrococcales bacterium
ACAATGTCTGACTTTTCATTGGCAATCAGCTGCACCGACTCTGGCCTAACCAATGCCACGACTGACCCCTCAACCAATGGCCCACTCTTTGCTGCCAACATTGTTCGGCCAACCAAAAAGAGCTTTGAACCATTTTTGGTTGCTGGTATGCGGTTCATGCTGCCGATGAAGCTAGCCACAAAACTCGTCGCAGGAGAGTTGTATAGAGCGTCTGGCGAGGCAATCTGCTCGATTCGACCCTTGTTCATGACTGCAACTCGGTCAGATACTGCCATTGCCTCTTCTTGGTCGTGGGTCACAAAAATGGTCGTTGTTCCCAGGGATAGCTGCAGCCTGCGAATTTCTTCGCGCAAATTGGTTCTCACCTTGGCATCTAGCGCAGAAAGCGGCTCGTCTAGAAGCAAGACCTCTGGTTCAATGGCGAGCGCTCTGGCTAGAGCCACGCGCTGCTGCTGCCCACCCGAAAGTTGGTGAGTGAATCGGTGAGAGTGAGTCGGTAGGCCAACCAACTCAAGCAATTCAAAGGCCTTGTTGCGACGCTTGCCCTTCGAAACCTTTCGCATCTGCAACCCAAAGGCCACGTTTTCAGCGGCGGTCAAGTTTGGAAACAGCGAATAGGCCTGAAAAACCATACCCATATTGCGTTTGTGCGCGGGCACCTGTGTGATTTCAACATCGTTTAGCAACAGCCGACCACGATCAGCTTTGTCGAGACCTGCGATGATTCGCAAGGCGGTTGTTTTGCCGCAGCCAGATGGGCCGAGCAGCGACACCAGCTCACCCGAACCGACGTGAAGATCGAGATTGTCAAGTGCAATCGTGTCTTTGAACTTGCGGGTGACTCCAACGAGATCAAGCGGAGAATTTGTCATTAGTCTTCTTCCTTAGCAACCTGACTGGTAGCGGGCTTGACAAGCAATCCGACCAGTAGCAGAAAGACAAAAATCGCGATTAGCGAAAACACCGAGAGTGCGATGGCACCCAAAACATTTTGTTGCGAAACCACGGTCACCCAGGTGGTGAAGGTATCCCAGTGCAGCAGCGAGGTGATTGTGTATTCTCCGAAAGACAAGGCAAGCGACATAAACAGCGCTGACAAGACGGTGCCCCTGATCACCGGCGCGATAACCGAAAGGATGGTTTTCGGCCAGCTGGCACCCAACCCCCTAGCCGCCTCGGCAATGGTCTTCAGGGCAATCGACTTGAGCCCAGTATCGAGCGTGCGGTAGGCATAAGGCATGGCCAAAACGGCGTAAAGAAACGACAGGATGAACTCGTTGGTTTGAGCAAACTCTGGCAGCGAGTTTTGGGCGCCGATGGCCAGGGCAACCACCGGGATCACCAGAGGCATGAGCGTTATGAAATCTACGAATGGGCGCAGTCTTTCACCTTTGAGATTTAGCCAAACTACCGTTGGCACCAAGAGAGCCAGCAAGATCAGCGAGGCAACTACCGAGAGCGCAAATGAGATGCCGATGTACCTGGCAAAGTCGGGCAGCTCAAAAAACCACTGGTAGTTATCGAACCCGTGGTTTTGCTTTGCCGGCTGACGAAGTGAGTATTCGGCAGCGGATCCCAGTGG
>CAIPNT010000082.1 GCA_903866485.1 uncultured Micrococcales bacterium
CGACCGAACCGCAACCGTTTCGTTGACCCCGTCTGGCAAAAACCTCGGAGCAATCTCATCTGACGTCACCAAGCGCCTTTCGACGGTGAACCTACCTGTGGGTGCTTCAGCAACCATCGGCGGTGTCAGTGCCTCACAGGCCGACTCGTTCAATCAACTCGGTTTAGCGCTGCTAGCGGCAATCGCAATCGTGTTCATCGTTATGGTCGCAACCTTCTCGAGCATCATCCAGCCACTAATTCTGCTGATCTCAATTCCGTTCGCTGCCACCGGCGCATTGGTCATGCTCTTGGCTACCGACACCGCACTCGGTGTTCCGGCGCTGATTGGTATGTTGCTGCTGGTTGGCATCGTGGTCACTAACGCGATTGTTTTGATTGACCTCATCAATCAATACCGCAAGGATGGCAAGCCGACTCAGCAGGCCATCATGGATGGGGCCCGTCAACGTCTTCGCCCTATCTTGATGACCGCTCTTGCAACGATATTTGCGCTGACCCCGATGGCTCTCGGTTTGACCGGAGGTGGCGGATTCATTTCACAGCCGCTGGCAATCGTGGTTATTGGAGGTCTGTTCTCGTCAACCATCCTGACGCTGGTTATCGTGCCGGTGCTCTATTGGTTGGTTGAGGGTCGCAAAGACCGCAAGCAGGCTCGACGTGCAAAGCGTTTGGCTGAGGCTAGCTCTTAGGCAAAGCCGAATCGAGCTGAGCCTAAGCGCTTAGAATTGGGAGGTCTTCGGCAATGTCGGAGGCCTCCCCTATTTTTGGAATGTGATTGAGATTTCTGAACACCTAGTCTGGATTGACTGCGAAATGACTGGCCTAAACCCAGAAGCCGACTGTCTGGTCGAAGTCGCGGTGGTAATCACCAACTCTGACCTCGAAATCTTGGACGAAGGTTTGAATGTAGTTATCAAGCCCCGGCCTGGCTCATGGCAAAACATGAATGACTTTGTGCGCAACATGCACACCGAGTCTGGGCTGGTCAACGAAGTCGAAAACGGTCTAGATCTAGCCGACGCTGAACAGCTGATTCTCGATTACATCAAGCGTTTCGTTCCTGAAGCACGCCAGGCTCCGCTTGCCGGCAACACCATCGGCACCGACCGTATGTTTCTCAACCGCTACATGCCAGAGCTCGACCAACACCTGCACTACCGAAATATCGACGTGTCGTCGATCAAAGAACTGACCCGCCGTTGGTATCCGCGCGCATACTTTCAGCTGCCAAAAAAAGATGGCGGTCACCGCGCTCTTGCCGACATCCTCGAATCAATCACCGAGCTTCGCTATTACCGTGAGACCGTGCTGGTGGCGCTTCCTGGGCCAACCTCAGACGACGCCAAGCTGGCAGCCGCAAAGGTCACGTCAGCGCACTAAAACTAAGTTCAGTCACTGCCGCTAATCTGATAGACTTTAGCGGTTGTTGTGAGAAGTCACGGCAAACTTGGTGGGTATAGCTCAGCTGGTAGAGCACCTGGTTGTGGTCCAGGGGGTCGCGGGTTCAAGCCCCGTTACTCACCCCAAGCAAAAAATCCCCGGTCATTTCGACCGGGGATTTTTTTGCCCTAAATCTAGGCGTTTGCCTTCTGAATCAACAGCTCGCGCACACGGCCTGCGTCTGCCGAACCCTTCATGGCCTGCATAACAGCACCGATAACGGCTCCAGCAGCCTGCATGCGGCCCTCGCGGATGGCGTCTAGAACATCTGGCTGCTTGGCCAATGCTGCGTCGATGGCGGCGATTAGAGCGCCATCATCCGAGACAACCTCAAGGCCGCGCGCTGCAACAATCTCAGCAGGCGAACCCTCTCCGGCTAGCACGTAGGTCAGAACCTCGCGAGCCAAACGGTCGTTCAACTTGCCGGCATCGACCAGCTGAGCAAGTTCGGCAACATGTGCGCCTGAAATCTCAAGCTCGGTTACGTCTTTGTTCTCGCTGTTGGCGATGCGGGCGAGTTCACCTGTCCACCACTTTCGGGCGGCCTGCGGCTTTGCGCCAGCGTTGACGGTCTCTTCGATTTGATCTAGAAGGTCTGCGTTGACAACATCGCGGAATTCTAGGTCGGCGAAACCCCATTCGGCCTGAACCCTCTTTCGACGGTCGCCTGGCTTCTCTGGAAGTTTTGCGCGAAGCGATTCGATCAGTTCTTTTGAAGGTTGAACCGGCACGAGGTCAGGTTCTGGAAAGTAGCGGTAGTCGTCGGCATCTGACTTTGGACGTCCGGCGCTGGTTGCACCCTTGTCTTCATGCCAGTGGCGAGTCTCTTGAACGATCGCGGTGCCCTTAGCGAGCAGCGCAGCCTGGCGTTGGATTTCATAGCGAACCGCACGCTCGATTGAACGTAGCGAGTTCACATTCTTGGTCTCGGTGCGAGTTCCGAGTTTTTCTTGCCCGTGTGGGCGAAGTGAAACGTTGGCGTCGCAGCGAACGTTGCCGCGTTCCATCTTGGCGTCAGAAACACCTAGGCCCTTTACGATCTCACGAATCGAGCGCACGTAAGCGGCAGCAAGCTCAGGGGCTTCAGTACCTGCACCATAGACCGGCTTGGTAACAATCTCGACGAGTGGAACACCAGCACGGTTGTAGTCGACTAGCGAGTACTCGGCCCCTTGGATGCGGCCGGTTGAACCACCGATGTGAGTCAATTTTCCGGCATCTTCTTCCATGTGCGCACGCTCAATCTGAACGGTATGCACCGAACCCGATGGAAGTTCGACGGTCAGTTCACCTTCGAAGGCGATTGGCTCGTCATACTGCGAGGTCTGGAAGTTCTTGGCAAGGTCTGGATAAAAATAGTTCTTGCGCGCGAACCGTCCGTTAGGCGCGATTTCACATCCGAGAGCTAAACCAATAGAGATGCTTGACTCAACGGCGGTGCGGTTGACGGCAGGCAGGGCTCCTGGCAGAGCGATGCAGATCGGGCAGACGTTGGTGTTCGGCTCGTCACCGAACTCGTTGCGGCAACCACAGAACATTTTGGTCTTGGTGTTCAACTCAACGTGAACCTCTAGACCGATGACGACCTCGAACATCTCGAGGGCCTTTTCATAGTTCATCAATTCGTCTTTAGCCATTAGCTGCGAACCTCCAACTCAGGTGCAAAGTCAATCATTCGCTTACCCCAGATGTCTTCGTGCATCTTCTCGAGCGCAGCGCCGACCTGGTAGAGGCGTGCGTCTGCACGAGCCGGTGCAAGCAACTGAATTCCAGTCGGTAGCCCATCCTCGTCGGCAAGACCATTTGGAACAGACATGCCTGGGATGCCGGCAAGGTTCGCCGGAATTGTGGCGATGTCGTTTAGGTACATTGCCAACGGGTCTTCGAGCTTCTCGCCAATCTTGAAGGCGGTGGTCGGAGCAGTCGGCGAAATCAAAACGTCAGCCTTCTCGAACGCAGCGGCGAAATCGCGCTGAATCAGAGTGCGAACCTTTAGAGCAGCGCCGTAGAAGTGCTCGTATGAGCCGCTAGACAAGGCGTAGGTTCCAAGGATGATGCGCCGCTTGACCTCAGGGCCAAAACCGGCCTCACGAGTAGCTGCCATGACCCGCTCGATGGTCGGGTTGCCCTCTGGTGCGACACGAAGACCAAAGCGTACCGAGTCAAACTTTGCAAGGTTCGAAGAAGCCTCAGCAGGAAGAATCAGGTAATAGGCGGCAATCGCGTACTCGAAGTTAGGGCATGAAACCTCAACAATTTCCGCGCCGGCCTGCTGAAGCAGGTTGATGCTCTCCTTGAAGCGGTTCATGACGCCAGGCTGGAAGCCTTCACCCATGAGTTCCTTGATAACACCGATTCGCATGCCCTTTACGTCTAGCTTGCGAGCCGCATCTGCCATCGAACCCAGCGACTCGGGCAGCGAGGTGCTGTCGTGTGGGTCGTGGCCAGCGATTAGGTCTTGCAATAGAGCAGAGTCGAGAACGTTGCGCGAAACTGGGCCGACCTGGTCGAGTGAGCTCGCCAGTGCGATCAGACCGTATCGAGAGACGGCGCCATAAGTCGGCTTGTTTCCCACGGTTCCGGTTACCGATGCCGGGAATCGGATTGAACCACCAGTGTCTGAACCCAGCGCAATAGGCGCCTGAAACGAGGCAACGACAGAGCTAGAGCCACCGCCAGAACCACCAGGGATGCGGTTTAGGTCCCAAGGGTTGCGGCTTGGCCCAAACGCCGAGAACTCGGTAGACGAACCCATGGCGAACTCATCCAAGTTGGTCTTACCAAGAATCGGTAGGCCAGCTGCACGGATTTTCTTGACCACTGTTGCGTCATATGGCGGAACCCAACCTTCAAGAATCTTCGAACCAGAGGTGGTTGGGGCATCGGTCGTGGTCAGGTTGTCTTTGACCGCGATTGGCAGGCCGGCAAGCTCGTGAAGCTGCTCCCCTGCGGCGCGGCGACGGTCGATGTCGGCAGCGGCAGCTAGTGCGGTCTCTGCGTTCTGGAAGAGGTATGAGTGAACATCCTGGTCAACCGCCGCACTGCGGTCTAGGTGTGCCTGGGTGATTTCAACAGATGAAACCTGACCAGACTTTAGAAGCTCAACGAGCTCGCTGGCGTTCTTGCGAATTAGTTCAGACATGGTCTACTCCTCATCCAAGATCGCGGCAACACGGAAGCGGCCTTCGCCACTGTCTGGTGCGCCAGATAGCGCCTCTGCCTGGGTGAGTGAAGGCTCGACGATGTCTTCGCGGAAGACGTTCGCCATTGGAATTGGGTGGCTGGTTGCAGGCACGTCAACGCCGGCAAGAGCCTCGTTGACCTTGGCCACTGAGTCAACAATCAGCGAAAGCTGTTCGGTAAACCGTTCGACCTCTTCGTCAGTCACGAGGATGCGGCTAAGGCCGGCCAAGTGACGCACTAGGTCAGGGGTGATTTCAGACATGAATCTCTCTCAAATGCGCGAGTTGTATAACTAAGAGTTTAGTCGGCGCTGAAATTCTTCTTCGTCGATAACCTCAATGCCAAGCTCTTCGGCTTTGGCAAGTTTTGAACCGGCATTTTCACCGGCAACTACGAATGCAGTCTTCTTCGATACGGATGACGCAGCCTTGCCACCATTACTAATGATGGCTTCCTCTATTTGCTCACGCGTGAACCGCTTGAGCGAGCCAGTTGCCACAATGCTGAGCCCGGCAAACATGCCACCGGCCGACGCTCCTGAGCCGGGTCCGTCGTGGCCGGGAGTCTCTAGCTGAACCCCGGCGGCACGCCAGCGCTCGACAATCTCACGGTGCCAGTCAACCGTGATCCATTCGCGCAGCGATTGAGCCAGGATGACCCCAACACCATCTACCTCAGATAGTTCGGCCTCGGAGGCGGCAAAAATTCGATCTAGCGAACCGAAATGGGCGGCAAGCGAGCGCGCGGCTACCGGGCCAACGTGTCGAATCGACAGCGCCACTAGCATTCGCCAGAGCGGCTTGGTCTTTGCCTCTTCTAGGTTGCGAAGCAGCTTTAGAGCCACCTCGGCTGGGCTGCCATCCTTTTTGCGGAAGAAATCGACAATCTTTGGGTTGCCATCGGCGTCTAACTTTGGCAGACCAGAATCAGGGTCGAGGACCTGCGCCTGAATCGGCAGGAGGTCTTCCAGTGTTAGGTCAAATAGGTCTGCCTCAGAGCTGAGCGGAGCCTTCTGTGGCTCCAATGGCTGAGTTAGCGCGACAGCGGCGACATAGCCGAGAGCCTCGATGTCGAGAACTCCTCGAGAACCGAGGTAGGCGACGCGCTCGCGAAGCTGAGCCGGGCAGCTCTTTGCGTTCTGGCAACGCAGGTCTATGTCTCCTTCGCTTGACGGGGCAAGCGCAGCGCCACAGGATGGACAGTTACTCGGCATAACAAATGCTCGCTCGGAACCGTTTCGAAGCTCGATCACTGGCCCAAGGATCTCTGGGATGACGTCGCCCGCTTTGCGCAGAACGATGGTGTCACCAATCAACACGCCCTTAGCCTTGACAACATCCTGATTATGAAGGGTTGCGAACTCAACAACAGAGCCGGCCACCTTCACCGGTTCAACGACAGCATAAGGGGTTGCCCTGCCAGTGCGGCCGATACCGATTCGAATATCTACGAGCTTGGTGTTGACCTGCTCGGGAGCGTATTTATAGGCGATGGCCCAGCGCGGTGCGCGGCTGGTGAAGCCTAGATCTTGCTGTTCGCTGAGTGAATCGACTTTGACAACCACACCATCAATTTCGTGCTCGAGCTTGTGGCGGTTCTTCTCGAAACCATCGATATATTCGAGCACCTGGGCTGCGGTCTCCACAACCGCAAACCTCTCGGAAGTTGGCAGGCCCCAGCTGCCAAGCAGGGCGTACATGCCCGACTGGGTTCTGATTGGCTGACCCGCCGCGGTTGGGTTTGACCAAGCGCCAATGCCGTGAACCAGCATGCGGAGTGGTCGGCCGGCGGTTACCTTCGGGTCTTTCTGCCGAAGCGAGCCACTGGCCGAGTTGCGCGGATTAGCAAACGGTGCCTTGCCATCGGCAATCAGCCCCTCGTTAAGCTTGGCAAAGTCATCGACACCAAAGAAGATTTCGCCGCGAATTTCGACCACGGATGGGTGCCCCTCGCCCGCCAAACGACGAGGAATCGACTTGATAGTCAAAACATTCTGGGTGACATCTTCGCCAACAACGCCGTCGCCACGGGTTGCCGCTGAGACGAGCACACCTTTCTCATAGCGCAAGTTGATTGCTAGGCCGTCGATCTTCAGTTCGCAGAGGAACGGCCCCTCGCTGGTCTTGGCGATCCAAGCAGCCATTTCGTCGTGACTGAAGACGTTGTCGAGGCTCATCATGCGGTCGAGGTGTTCTACCGGAGCGAAGGCCTGGTTTGCCGAACCGCCGACGGTTTGAGTTGGGCTGTCACCAGTTATGAGCTCGGGATGCTGCGACTCAAGCAACTCAAGCTCGTGCATCAGGGCGTCGTATTCGGCATCTGAGATCAGAACGGTGTTGCCCTCGTAATAGGCGCGGCGGTGGCGGTTTACCTGGTCAACTAGCTCACCATAGCGCTTGCTCAGAGTCTCAAAATCAGTCACGCGTCAAGCCTAAACCCAGCCACCGATATGACGTGGGAACCAGTCTTGAGGTCGCTGAAACAGTACATGTGCGTTCAATTTCGCACACACCGCGTACACAGTTCGTACACAATAAGTATTTTTTTGAATTTAAGGCTCGAATGCAGTGTCAACCTTTGACGTAAACAATCGGCAAGGAGCAACTGTGAAAAAGAAGCACGGTATTTTGTGGGGTCTAACTCTGTCTACAACGTTGACTTTAGTAAATCCCAGCTGGGCAATTGCCGCAGGAAATTTTGAGTCTTGCATCTCACCTATCGCGAGCAGTTACCAGTGCGTCTCAGCAACCGGCTACAAAGGAACTGACCCCTATAACGTGAGCCGATTCTCAGCGCGGGCTGCTGACGGAAGCCTTCACAGTTGCACCTCTTATGCCGCCTATCGGCTTTATTACAGCAACCCTTACATGCCAGCCATATCGAATTTTGATTCAGCCCAGTTTTGGGCCACAGAGGCGGTCTCTAGAGTGGGGGCGACGCTGAACCTCATCCCGAAGGTGGGTGACATTGCCTGGTGGGATTCAAGCACTGTGCCCACTATGGGACACGTCGCAGTGGTAGACAGTGTAAACCTGAATCCGAACGGCACGGTTCTGTCGATAAAGGTCTCGGATGACAATTCGGGTCGCCTGATAACAACTAACAAGACCCTTTATCCAGCCCAAACCGGCGGCTCCATCGCCTACCCGCAAAAATTCATAAGATTTCCTTCGCTGGCCGCTGGCGGAGGCGGTGGTGGCCGCCCGCCTGTTGCCGCCAGCACACCTTGGCCTACCATTGATACGGTAACCCCATAATGAAACGGGCAAAGGACTATCTACCCAGTATTGGAAGGGTGCTCATGGCTAGACATAGTGCCGGGCTGATTGCAGTTGCCGGATTGGTCATCGGTCTACCAACAGGCGTCAATGCATCCGAAAGCACGCTTGGATCAGTAACAGTGGTTACTAGCCAGACACCAACAGTCTCAGCAAATTTGCCGTGGAGTCAAGCAGCTCTATCAGAAGCTCAAAACCTGATTGATGAGCAACGACGAGCGCTTGAAAGAGACTTTTCAAGGCTTAAAAACGAAGGAAACACTCGAGTTCAGGTTGTTTATGAAAACCAACCACTTGCGAGTGAGGCCTTTGTCGATTCAGAGAAATATGGCACGAATTTCTTGCCTTGGCACTTGGTCGGAAACAAAAAGACCTCTTCGATAAGCTCAAGAAGTTACCCACTAGACAAGGTTGATCTCGCTGCTTATCTGACCCGGCCGGCTGGAGACGGTTGCTCGTTGATAAACTTTTCAATTTTTGCCCCCGAAACATGGTTTCAACCACCAAAATGCTCTGTGACCCAAGTTAAGCCTCAAAACTACCTAGCCGCTTCACTTGACACGGCTCTAAAAAAATCAACCTTGGATGTAGGCAGCAGTGAACTTCAACAGCTGAAATATGCGTTGTCACCAGGAACTCACCCTCGAATAAATGGCAAATTCCTGACCTGCCCTGAACTGGCCTCGGTGTTTGGTGGAACCACGAAAATCGCTTTGGCCTCAAAAAGTTCGCTTGGGGGTTATTCGATTTCGGCGAAACTAGCAAAACGCTCTGCAACGTTCACCTTTATTGGCCCGGATTTAGCCGTCTTGGCAAAATCGGCCTACAAATCACCTGGAGAAAACTTTGTCAGGTTCTTCAGCTCACAAGTGCACGACTAAACCAGGCCCTGCTCGAGTTCAACCGAAACGGCGCTGATTGTCTGGTCAATAGTCACCTGACCCAAAACGCGAGTGCCAAGGTAGAGCACCGCAGTTTGACCAGGTGCAACCCCAAGCAACGGCTGCTTAACACGAATAACCATCACACCGTCTTGAACGACAAACTCGGCTTCAACCGCATCGGCATGAGCGCGAACCTGAACCAGAATGTCTCGCCACTCTGAAGTGCTGGCAGGAGGCTGACCGCACCAGCTGAATCGCTCGCCTGACATTTCGGCAATGGCAAGCGCTGCTTGAGGGCCAACCACAACGGTGTTGGTCTTTGGTCTAATCTCGAGCACATAGCGCGGACGCCCATCGGCGGCCGGGCGACCGATTTGCAAGCCCTTGCGCTGGCCAACGGTGAAACCGTGAGAACCCTCGTGCGAGCCAAGCACATTGCCTTCTCGATCAATGATCTGTCCGGTTTGATTGCCCAATTTATCGGCAATCCAATCTTGGGTGTCGCCCTCAGGGATAAAGCAGATGTCATAGCTGTCAGGCTTGTTGGCGACGGCGAGACCGCGAGCCTCGGCCTCGGCGCGAATCAAGTCTTTTGATGCGCTGGCGCCAAGTGGAAACATGCTGTGCCTCAGCTGCTCGTCAGTAAGCACGCCCAATACATAAGACTGATCCTTGGCCAACGCATTCGATCGGTGCAACTCTAGGTTGCCGTTTTCATCCGTAAGCAAGGTGGCATAGTGTCCAGTGCAAACCGCATCGAAACCGAGCGCAAGTGCCTTTTCAAGGAGTGCGGCGAACTTGATGCGTTCGTTGCAGCGCATACACGGATTGGGTGTGCGTCCGGCCTCGTATTCAGCAATGAAGTCATCGACGACCTCTTCTTTGAAACGTTCCGAAAAATCCCACACATAGTAGGGAATGCCTAAAACGCTGGCAGCTCGTTGTGCATCCATTGAATCCTCGATGGTGCAGCAACCTCGTGAACCAGTTCTCAGGGTGCCGGGCATGCGTGACAGTGCCAGGTGAACTCCAACTACCTCGTGGCCGGCCTCCACGGCTCGCGCGGCAGCTACAGCGGAATCCACTCCACCTGACATCGCCGCTAAAACCTTCATGGCTCTAGTTTACTTCGAGGCAAGTCCGGCTTTTTTGGCGGCAGCATAGGCCTGCGGAAAGGCGCTCAAGAAGGCGGCAACACAAGATTCGCTGGTGTTGTGCCCGAGGGTAATCCTCAATACCCCATTGGCCTCAGCCTCGGTGCGTCCCATGGCAAGCAAGACGTGTGATGGGCGGTTCACCCCTGCAGTGCAGGCCGACCCTGCAGACACCGAAACTCCGGCAGCATCTAGCAAAAAGATGAGTGAGTCAGAGCTGCATCCGTCAAATGCAAAATGAACGGTCTCAGCAAGCCCTAAGGCCTCTCCCCGACTAAACACCGCATCAGGCGCGATTCCATACACTCCAGAAATAAGTTGTTGTGAAAGCGCAGCCATTTTGCTTTGGCGAGCCGGAAGCTCACTCACCGATATCTGGGCGGCAAGTGCAAAGGCAGATGCTCCCGCAGCATCCATGGTTCCCGATCGCATTCCACGCTCTTGACCGCCACCGTGGGTGAGCGACACCAACTTGACCTGTCGACCAACAACGAGCGCTCCAACGCCAACCGGTCCGCCGACCTTGTGAGCCGTGACCGACATTGCGGCCAACCCACTCTCGGCAAAGTTGACTGGGATGTGACCAAAGGCCGCTACCGCGTCTGAATGCACCGGAATGCCGGCCAAACCTGCAATCTGAGTGATCTTCTCGATATTCGCAATTACGCCAGTCTCATTGTTGACCCACATCAGGCTGATTAGCGCAATTTCTTGACCACGCTGTTCGACAAACTGCTGCAACCAACCAAGATCGAATACGCCATTTCTATCGACGGGAATCAACGCCACCTCGGCCCCCTGATGCTGCTCAAGCCAAAAAATTGGGTCGAGAACACCGTGATGCTCGGTGGCGGCGGTGACAATAATCTTTCGGTTTGCATCTTCAACCCGACGCTGCCAATAGAGACCCTTGACCGCCAGGTTGTCGCTTTCGGTTCCTCCTGAGGTGAAGATAACTTCGCTTCGATTACAACCAATCGAGCTTGCTAGCGACTCGCGAGCCGCCTCCAGCACGTTGCGCACATCCTGGCCAAACCTGTGCACGGAAGAAGGGTTGCCCACCGCTCGCAAATGTTCTAGATAGGCAACCAACACCTCTTCGCGCATCGGCGTAGTGGCGGCGTGATCTAGGTAGACAGGCATAAAACAACACTACTTGCCAGTTAATGTGTGTGAAATATTCCGAGGGTAAGATTTCACCTATGTCAGATGAGATGCGAGCCCGGGGCCAGCTGGGTGTCAGTGTCTCAAATGGCCTGGGCACCATTGGTGTCTATTCTGAAAACGCAGCTACCATCGAGCTTTGCATCTTTGAACCCGACGACGTCACGAAACTTAAAGAGACCGTCGAGCTGACTCGCGGCGATGGCAATGTTTGGAGTGCGCAAAGCGAGCTCTTGGTGCCGGGTGCCAACTATGCGCTTAGGGCCGACG
>CAIPNT010000083.1 GCA_903866485.1 uncultured Micrococcales bacterium
ATTTAGCGCGGTTGATGCCTATCGCAGTGCGGCCGAGCGCGTCTCTTATGACGACGTTGCGCTAGCCAAGATGTTTGAACGCGACAAGGCAGAGCTTCGCGAAATGGGCATTCAAGTCTCGAACCCAGACCCAAAATCTGACCCTGACGAGATGCGCTACCAGATTGCCGTAGACACCTTTGTCTGGCCGGAAGGCACCGTGTTCAATGGCCGTGAACTACAGTTGCTAAACCTAGCCGCACAGGTTTGGGCGCAAGCCTCGTTATCAAGCGAAGCCAACCGAGGATTGGTCAGACTTCGTGGTTTGGGTATCGAGCCCGCTAGGTCTGAAATCATCGGTTTTGCACCTAGGTTGCGCACTCACGAACCATCATTCTTGCCGCTTAGTCAAGCCATTGAAAGCCACACCGAAGTGAGCTTCAACTATCGCACGCCAGACGGTCTGGTCAAGAGTCGACTGGTTCAGCCTTGGCGGTTGCGCAGCATCGATGGCCAGTGGCTTTTGGTTTGCTGGGATAAAGACCAGAAGGCGGCTCGAAACTTTTTGCTTCGCAGAATCGTCTCTGAGGTGGTTGTGCGCACCGAGCAAATCGACGAAAAAGAGAAGGCAGTGGTCAACTTCAACCCGCCTTCTGAAGAGCAGGTTGCCGAGGCGATAGCCGACCTTGAGCAACATACCGCCAATCAAGTGGCAAAGTTGCGCATAAAGCGCGATAGCCAGGCCTGGTTTCACTTTCATCTAGACGATCGCATCAATGGCGAAGGTGAAATCGAGATTTCATACATGGACGTGCACCTGCTTGCCGAAGAGTTGACCGAGTATGTGCTCGACATCAAGGTTTTGGCACCGAAAGAACTAGACCAGGTGCTTCGTGCCCGATTTGAGGCGGTGGCCAACTCTCATGCCTAAGCTCACCGGTTTCAATGGCGAAGACCGATACAACTTTTTGCTCGCACTTGTGGGCTATCTAAACCACCGCCAAGAAGTGCCCCTAGCCGAAGTTGCCAAGCATTTCGATCTTGATGAGGGCTACATCACCAAGGCGCTCACCAGCCTCAACGAGGCAACTGCCACGGTTCAGGGCTTCGAAGAGTGGCCGTTCTATGTCGACCTAGACCTGCTTGACGAGGGCATCGTTTCGATGACCACCGCCGAGGTAATCGATGACGTTCCGCGCCTTTCAACCCGACAGGCTGCCGCCATCTCTGCCGGGCTAACTTATTTGGCGACTATCCCAGAATTTGCCAGACGGGATGAGATTGCGGCGCTGCTGACCAAGATTTCTGACGGTTCAAGCATCGGTGCGGCCGAGGTAATCTCGATTGCCCCCGGCACCGTGGAGGCCGGTGTTGAAACACTGCGTCAGGCCATCTTGACCGGTAAGGCAATCTCCTGCGAATACTTCAACCGCAAGGGCGAACGTGGCAACCGCGAGATTGAACCGCTTCGCATCGACCTAATTGGTGACACCTGGTATCTTCGCGGTTACTGCCCAATCAATAAGGGTCTGCGCAACTTTCTCATTGAGCACATGCGCACGATTGCGCTGCTTGATCGTGAAATCTCGAACGATGCACGCCAGGTAGGCGAAATCGAAGACGCAACCTACGTTGCCGACACCACCGACACCACCGTTTTAGTCGAGGTTGACCCAGAGGCATATCGTTTGGTCAGCGAGTTTCAGACCCTGTCTGAGCCGAAAAGCCTCGCCCATGGCACCATTCGAGCCGAAATCAAGGTTGGCTATTTGCCAAATCTGGGTCGACTAATCGCCAAATACGGGGGAGCCGCACGAGTTATAGAACCGGCAGAAGCGAGAGAAATCGTCAAGAATTATGCCCTAGCGGCCCTGGGTGAAGAGCTTTTCCTCAAAGAGCCAGAGGCCGAATAATGGTCTTTTGGAATTGGGTCTGGGTGTGGTTGGGCCTGATCGTTGGGTCGCTGGTTTTCTTGTCGGCCATCGGCTATTTTTTGTTCGCCAAGG
>CAIPNT010000084.1 GCA_903866485.1 uncultured Micrococcales bacterium
GGTACTGCGCCAAAACATCAGGAAACGCGCGAAACAGGTGAACCGTCTCACCGATCAAGTCATCAAAATCGAAGGCGTTATTGCGACGCAACTCGCTTTGATAGCGCGAAAAGATTTCAGCGATCATGCGGGCAACGGGGTCTGCCTGGTCGATGTTGCGGGCATAAGACTCGGCGTCGGCTAGCTCATTTTTAGCATTCGAAATCACCGCGGCAACACCGGCCGGTGTCAACTTGTGAATGTCGGCGCCCATGTCTTTGATCAGACGCTTGAGAATCGCGCGGCTGTCGCCAGAGTCATAGATGGTGAAGTTTGAGTTATGACCGAGACGCTCGCTCTCGCGGCGCAAAATAGCCACGCAAGCAGAGTGGAAGGTCTTGATCCACATGCCATCTGCACTCTCACCAAGCAGGTGCTTGACGCGCTCGCGCATCTCGGCGGCGGCTTTATTGGTGAATGTGATGGCCAAAATCTGTGACGGCCAAGCCTCTTTTTTGGCCAGCAGGTGAGCGATGCGGTGAGTCAAAACTCGGGTCTTGCCTGAACCGGCACCGGCAACAATCAAAAGCGCCTTGCCACGGTATTCGACAGCGGCCTTCTGCTGCGGGTTTAGCCCCTCGACGAGCGCGTCGGCGTTAGCCCCAGCAACATTGGGCAGGTGGGCAAAAAGGTCTAGTTCTGACATAACCAAGCAATCCTAGGGCAGGCCTAAGACATGTCCCTTACGCAAGCGGCAAGCAGGTCGGGTTGATCGGCAAAGATGCCGTCGGCGCCGGTCAAAATGAAATTGGCGTAATACTCTTCGATGGTGTTTTCGGCTTCTTCTGCCCTGGCGGTCCAAATGAAAACCTTTAGCCCGCGAGCCTGTGAAACCTCAACCAGGTCTGTGTTCCAGACCAGTTCGGCGTTGAAGCTGATGCCGTCGAAAACCTCGGCTGCCTTCGGGTTGAGCGTCGGGTCTCCCCAGGTGTCAACCAGATATACATACTCGCCAACCGCGCCACACACCCGCTGCAACTGCTCAAGCACCTTGAACTGAAAGGCCTCGATGGTCAGGGTGATGCCGCGCTCTCGCCATTTGCTCTCTGCCAACTTTCGAGCCAGGATGGCTGCCACGGGAATGCCCTTGGCAGCAAAATAGTCGCCATGCTTGACCTCGAGAATCAGGTGTTTGCCGGCGGCGAAGTCGGCTTGCAATAGGTCGTCAAGGGTCGGCAGTTGAAACTGGCCGTCAAACTTGGCGCTGCCCGGGCGCAACTCTGGCAGGCGCTCGGTGGCACGCAATTGTTTTAGCTGTTCGATGGTGAAGTCTTCACAAAACCAGTCTTCGCGATCGGTTTGCCAACCGACCCGGCCAACACGCTTCAGGTGAGCAAACTCTGGGCGTGAGGCAACATCCGTGGTCGATGACAAAAAGTTGTCGTGACGAATGATCAGCTCACCGTCGGCGGTTGGCAGCAGGTCGCATTCGATTGCGTCTGCGCCCATTTGAAAGGCAAGCTCGAAGGACTCGAGAGTGTTTTCGGGACGGTACCCCGAAGCACCTCTGTGACCAAAGACAAGTATTTCGCGCTGTCCGTTCAATATAGCCATGCTAACGCAAGCTCAAATAACCGCCCTTGGCGGTTATTCCCACTCGATGGTGCCAGGTGGCTTCGAGGTGACATCGAGCACGACTCGGTTGATACCGTCGACCTCGTTGGTGATGCGGTTCGAGATCTTGGCAAGCACGTCATAAGGCAAGCGAGTCCAGTCGGCCGTCATCGCATCCTCGGATGAAACCGGGCGCAAGACAATCGGGTGGCCGTAGGTGCGACCGTCGCCCTGAACACCAACCGAACGAACATCGGCCAACAGCACAACCGGGCACTGCCAGATTTCTGCGTCGAGACCGGCTGCGGTTAGTTCGGCTCGAACGATAGCGTCGGCTTTGCGAAGCAGGTCGAGACGCTGCTTGGTGATTTCACCGACGATGCGAATGCCCAGGCCTGGGCCAGGAAAAGGCTGGCGCTGAACGATTTCGGCCGGCAAGCCAAGCTCTGCGCCGATGGCGCGAACCTCATCTTTGAATAGCGTGCGCAGCGGTTCGACCAGCTCAAACTCGATGTCATCAGGCAGACCACCGACGTTGTGGTGGCTCTTGATGCCTGCAGTTGCACCGCCGCCAGACTCGACCACGTCTGGATAAAGAGTGCCCTGAACCAAAAACTTGATTGGACGGTTATCGGCCTTCGACTCTTCATAAAGCGCGGCCTGAGCCTCTTCAAAGGTGCGGATGAATTCGCGACCGATGATTTTGCGCTTGGTCTCTGGGTCACTAACCCCGGCAAGGGCATTCAAAAACTTGTCTTCGACATTGACGGTTACCAAACGAATGCCGGTTGCGGCAACATAGTCGCGCTCAACCTGCTCGGCTTCATCCTGGCGAAGCAGACCGTGGTTCACGAACACGCAAACTAGCTGGTCGCCGACTGCCTTGTGCACGAGAGCGGCAGCAACTGCAGAGTCAACGCCACCCGAGAGGCCACAGATAACACGAGCGTCGCCAACCTGTGCGCGAATCTTTTCGACCTGCTCGGCGATGACGTTGCCCGAGTTCCAGTCGGCCGGGATGCCGGCTGCCTTGTGCAAGAAGTTGGTGAGCACGTTCTGACCAAATTCTGAGTGCTTGACCTCTGGGTGCCACTGCACTCCATAAATCTTCTTCTCGTGGTTGGCGAACGCGGCAACCGGAGTGATCTGAGTGGTCGCAAGAACTTCAAAACCGGCCGGAGCCTTGGTGACCTGGTCGCCGTGGCTCATCCAGCAAATCTGCTCGTCTGGCTGCCCATCAAGAATCTCGCCACCTGCAAGAACGGTTAGCGCGGTTGCTCCATATTCACGGATGCCGGTTGGCGCTACGGTGCCACCAAGCGCATTGGCAAGGGTCTGGAAACCGTAGCAAATTCCGAGCACCGGAACACCCAATTCAAGGATGGCCGGGTCAAGCTGAGGTGAGCCGGCGTCATAAACCGATGATGGGCCTCCCGACAGAATGATGGCTAGCGGGTTTTTAGCTGCCACTTCGGCTGCGGTCACGTTGTGGTGCACGATCTCTGAATAGACCGAAGCCTCGCGAACGCGGCGGGCAATCAACTGGGCATACTGTGCACCAAAGTCGACTACTAGAACCGGTCGGGCGTTGGTTGAGTTAGTCATTAGCAACCTTTTTTAGATCGGCTTCGGCAACCTTGGCGAAGTGGTGTTCGGTGAAGAATGAAAGCAGCGGCACAACGCCACCGAGCGCGATGATCAAGAAGCGAAAAAAGCTCCAGCGCATCAGGGTCCAAAGCCTGAAGTCGCCAAATAGGTAGGCCACATATAGCCATCCGTGCACAATAAGCACCGCCGTTGAAAGGTTTAGACCGGTGTCGGGCAGACCAGACCCGTCTAGGCCGCGCTCATAAAAGTGCAAGAAACCCTGCGGTCCACCGGCGATCAGATCGAAACCCAAACCCCAGCGAACGATGACCTCGGCCACCAAAAGCATCAAGAAAGTGCCGGTGATATAAGAGGTGGCCTTGTAATACTTGAGCACTCCACGGATGGTCTCAACTTGCGATGGGTGCGGGCCCTGAGTGGTTGTGGTCATGCCTTTAGTTTACCTTTCGTCGGCTTGCGCTTCGGCGGTGAGGCGCAGTTGCTCATCCTTGACCAGGCGCCACCACAAGAACACGGCAAAGCCGGCAAAAAGCGTCCATTCCAAGAAATAAAAGGCACTGAGCCAGTTGATGCTGGCCGGGGTGACGTAGGTCACCGAAATGCTCTGCAGCCCAAAGTCGCCCTTTGCCACGGCAAGGTATTGCGAGTTGCTGGCCATGGTCTGGTTTGGTGAATAAAGGTTTATCAGCTGGGCCAACGAAACCGACTTGAGCAGATAGGGCTTGGATGAGTCTGCCGGCTGAGGTGGTTCGCTCGGCAGATAGGTGCCGGTCACTGGCAAAAACGCCTGTGCCTGCATCGAACTCATCAGGTTGGTGCGCGCCTTCTCAGCCTGCTCGAGCGATGGCGCCCAACCAAGCGCAAGCGTGGTGCTGCGCATATGCTGGTCGGTTGCGTTGGCGACTAGCCAGAAACCCTTATTTGAGTTTTGCAGCCGGTCGGTGACTACATAGGCGTGGTTGGTGTCGAGCGAAAGGTCGAGGGTCACCTGTTTGGTTTGAGCGGCAGAGACGAACTTGGCGTTGTCTTTGGTGAAGGCCCGATCGAGCTGCCATTGACCTAGTGCTGCAAACAGTGCTGCCACGGCAAGCGAAAGCAACAAGGCCCCGATCCACTTCGGACGAACTGCGAGTCTGAAGAAGTTAGGGGCCTTGTTTGACATTTATTTAGAACGGTCTAGGCGTGGTACGGAGCCACGACAACGTCGACGCGCTGAAACTCCTTGACGTCTGAATAGCCGGTGGTTGCCATTGCACGACGCAATGCACCCATGAGGTTTGTGGTGCCATCGGCCGAAGATGATGGGCCAAGCAAAATCTCTTCGAGTGTGCCCGAGGTGCCAACTTCAACCTTGTGGCCGCGAGGCAACTCGGCGTGAAAGGCCTCTTGACCCCAGTGCGAACCGCCACCAGGAGCCTCGGCTGCCCGAGCCAATACCGAGCCGAGCATTACGGCGTCGGCGCCAACCGAGATTGCCTTGACAATGTCGCCCGAGGTGCCCAAACCGCCA
>CAIPNT010000085.1 GCA_903866485.1 uncultured Micrococcales bacterium
TGGCAAGATCATCCGTGACCGCCTCGAATCTAACGGCGTGAACCTCGAGCACAGCATCGAAGCAAGCGAACTTACGACTCTGGCCGTGGTCAGCATCGACTCACACGGTGTGCCTAACTACAGCTTCTATGTCAACGGAACCGCCGACTGGGGTTGGACTGAGGCTGAATTGCCGACCGACGTCGACCTTGAAAACATGCACGCAACCGCCATTCAGTTCGGCTGCCTAACCATGGCGATGGCGCCGGGCAACGCCGTTATCGAAGACTGGGCCAAGGCGCACTATGACCAGAAGTCGGTGACTATCAGCCACGACATCAACATGCGCCCAGCCCTAGGTTTTGAGCGAGAGGTAGAGCGCGTTCGCGTCGAACGTGTCAACTCCATGTCTCACCTAATCAAGGCCTCAGATGAAGACATCCAATGGCTCTATGGCCTAGAAGAAGGTGCAGACGTAGACGCGATTGTTAACGGATGGATCGGCGACTCTGGCCGCCACGTATTTGTCACCCGTGGTGGCGACGGCACCTCGCTCTATCGCCCGGGCGGCGTGCGCATCGACGTGCCTTCACGCAAAATTAATGTGGTTGACACCGTTGGCGCCGGTGACACATTTTGCGCCAACATGCTCGGCCAGTTGAGCGACATCGATGCGCTTGGAACAGACGCATTCGACCGACTAGCCAACCTAAGCGCCGACGCGTGGCGCGAAATCGTTCACGTTTCTGGCATCGCTGCGTCGATAACCTGTGAACGCGCAGGATGCGAGCCGCCAACCCAGCCTGAACTCGACGAGATTCTCGCGAACCTCTAACGGAAATCTAAGCTAGTGGATCCTTGATCCACAACCATGCGTTGCGATCGCCGACCTGACCTTCCAGTACCTCTAGCCGCTGCGAACCATCCGAACGCTGCCAGTCATTGGCTGCCAAGTATCGCGACACACCGGCCAAGGCGACGGCAGAGTCAATTCGACCGTCGGCAATCAGGTCTTGAACGCATTTGTTGTCAGCAAGCACAGGCCCCGCATGGTCAATCACCACGGTGCCAATCACGATGTGGCCATCCTCGGTCTTAAGAACCTCGATGGTTCGCCCCTGCTGCGGCCAGTCGATGTGTGAAGTGGTTCTGATCTGCCAAAAGCCAAGACTGCCATCACTATGATTTTGAGCCGAAATGCTGTGGTCATGCACGTGACCAGCAACCCACAAAATCACGTTCTTGAACCGCAGCAACAGCTCTCGAACTTCTTCTTCTAAGGCTGGGCTAGGCACGCCATCGGGCACATAACCGTTGAACAAATCTGACAGCGGGTGATGCGAGGTCAAGATGACATATTTACCGGCAGAAGCGATGAGCAGTTTCTCCAGCCATTCAAATTGGGCACGATGAATACAGCCCTGCCAGCCGCCAAAGTGATTTACGCTGTCGAGTGCGATCAGTCGCACCTGCCCGAAATCACGGTAAAAGTGCGCTTGGGTCGGTGACTCGGCAGCCAAGCCGTGGTCGTGTCCACACTGGGTATGAACGCCTACCCAGTCTTCGATTTCAACTAAACGACGACGCTCGTCTGCGCTGACGCTTTTGGTTTTCAAGTCAATCAACGGCGGATAAACAGCCGGACCAACCTCGTTGAATTCGCTGAACACCTTCATCAGGTCTGCACTATCGGCAAGCCCACTGAGCTTCTCAGAACCGGTAACCAGTTCGTTCAACTCTGGGGTCGGCGCAGCGACGCCCTGCAACAGCGCGTCGTGGTTGCCATGAATTGCCAGCCAAGAGTGCTTAAGGCCCGTGGCCTCAAACTCACGCTGGCCAATCTCTGCTAGACCGGCAACCCCAGGAAGGCCGAACTTGTCTAGCACCCTCTGGTCGACGTCCGCGTCAGGTTGATAGAAGTGCTCGTCTTGCCAGTCCAGCGATTGCACACCTTCAACCTTTAGCGAGCTTCCGCTGGCCGACGACACAGTGCCGCCTTCCATAAGTGTTTTATACCAAGACAGTTCATTGTGCTGGCCGTTGTCGATTACGTCACCGGTCAAGAACACTGCATCCACAGGGGCTGCACCAAGCGGGCCGTGCGTGATGCGATTGGCCGACTGAACCATCGCCTCGACCACTTGAAGGCTCAAAAACTCTTGGGCGCGGTAGGTGCCGACATAGTCAATTTGCTTGCGAGTTTCAAAATCTGGGTCGGCATATCGATCTAGAAACTCCAGTCGCGCCGGTGACTGAGAATCGCACACATGCAAATCACTGAGGTGGATGAATGTGGCTAAAGGCGTGAATACCTCGGGGGCCTTCCCCAGTAGCTGCTCACCCTCACCGGTTTTTAGCGAGGTTCGGGCAAGCCCATTCTTGCTAATGCTTCGCTCAAATGAGATTTTGATTTCATGGCTCAGGGTCATCTAAAGTTCCTCGATTTGATAGAACACTTCTTTGTCAAGCAGGCGAACGTCAACTCGGTCGCCTGGCCTAAATGTCGCGCTTGACGCGCTAGACATCATCGAATTGATTAGGCTGCCGTCGATTAGTCGGCAGGTGATTCTAGAAACCGGGCCCAAGAACGAACGGTTCAAGACCA
>CAIPNT010000086.1 GCA_903866485.1 uncultured Micrococcales bacterium
CTACTTGAGTGCCGATGCCACGACGACGAACGAGGAGTCCCTTATCGACGAGATCTTGTATTGCACGTCGAACGGTTGGGCGGCTCAGACCGAGTCGCTCGCAAAATGCAATCTCATTTTCAAGACGTGCTCCTGCAGGCAAGGTTCCGTCTTTGATGGCCTTTTCAACACGAGTAGCAATTTGAAAATAAAGGGGAATAGGGCCGCTGCGCTCCAGGTCAATAAAAAGTGACATTGGCAGAATCTGCTCTTGTTGGTTCATGACTGTTCTGACTACCTATCATCGTTGATACTTTGACACCTTGTAATGACAATAGCACTAACGGTGAAAGTTGTTCGAAAATGAGCGCACATTTTTGCTGGCGCATCATAGAATGTTGTTACATTAGAACAAAGTTTTTTCTATTTGAGAGGTCAAAATGAGGTTTGGGGCTTACAACGCAGTTCTGCACCAGGTTAGTCTGCCCGATGCGATTGAATACACTGGCTCTCTAGGCCTTGATGGCATTGAACTAAACAGTGGGGGTTTCTTGCCGGCCACCCACATTCCCACATTCGATGACATCTTGTTGAGCGACTCGGCTCGCGATGATTTTCTTGGGTTTTTTGAGGGCAAACCCGTTAGCATTGCAGGGCTAAACTGCAACGGCAACCCGCTGCACCCGAACCCGCGAATTGGTCTAAAGCATGCAGAAGATGTGCGTCGTTCGATTCGCCTAGCAAATCGACTTGGGCAAAACCGAGTTGTTACCATGAGCGGTCTGCCGGCAGGTGAGCCTGGGGGAGCGCGACCAAACTGGGTGGTCAACGCCTGGAACTCGGCGGCTCTCGATGTCATTGACTACCAATTTGAGGTTGCAGCCAAGTTTTGGGCAGAGGTTGACAGAGAGGCTCGCGACCTAGACGTCAAAGTTGCCCTCGAGTTGCACCCCCAAAATATTGTGTTCAACCCGGCAACGATGCGCGAACTTATCGAGCGCTCTGGCGCCAGCAACATTGGAGTTGAGCTCGACGCCTCTCATCTTTTCTGGCAGCAAATGGACCCAGTCGCCGTGGTCAAAGACGTGGGCGACCTCGTTTTGCACGCTGCGGCTAAAGATATTCGAGTCAATCCGCAGGTTGCCATAAACGGCGTGCTTGATAACAGCTTTAGAAAAATGCGCCCAGATGAAGCACGCACCAACCTCGGCGACGACGAATGGGTTAATGAATGGCCAAAACCAGCAGCTTGGGATTTCGTAGCGGTGGGCAAGGGTCATCCGGTGGAATATTGGGCCGAGGTTCTAGTTGCCCTGAATGACGTTGACCCAAACATGATTTGCAACATCGAACACGAAGATGTCGAACTTGGTCGGCTTGAAGGCCTCGAGTTTGCAGCAAAAAACTTGCTAGAAGCTGCAAGGCTAGCTCGCGTTCGATAGCCATTGCCGAAAGTTAAACGCTAATATTTTCGCCAGGGTAGTAGGCACCGATTTGATGCCTCGCGTCTGTTAGCAATTTAATGTCTTTTACTGCATCATCTAACGATCGAATTGGCGAATCGGTTAGCCCGCGCTCAACGAAGTCAGCGAAGGCAGTAGCTTGGTAGCAGAGGCCGTCATGGCCCTGTATCTCGCTCGGGTCTGTCCAGCTGGCTACCACTTTAGGGTTGAAATCTGGGGTTAGTAGATTCAGTGTCGTCGGAACAGGAAAAGGTGCTACAACCTCAAGGGACCCAAGTCGCCCGTCAACCCAAGCCGCAGTTCGAGTGTTTGAGAGCATCGAGCAGCTTGCGAGTGCCGTGGCGCCATTTTGATAACGCAGAAACATGTTGAGTTCGACATCGATGCCGAGTTCGCTGAGCGAGCCCGCCGCAGTCAAAGTGGTCGGGCTCGCTTGTGTGATCGAGCGAATGAACGAAAGTGGGTACACCCCCATGTCGTGAGACGCGCCGCCACCATCGGGTTGCCACATGCGCAGTGCCTTTGACTGATCTTGGCCCAAATCTGCCTGGACGAATCGAATGTTTCCCAGAGCTTCGTCGGCTATCAGCTGGCGCACAATGTAAGACTGCGGCAAATAAAGACTCCAGAGGGCTTCCATCACCAACACATTGGCAATCTTGGCGGCTTCGAATATAGCTTGAGCATCTTCGAAGGTGCTTGCAATCGGTTTTTCAACGAGAACATGCTTGCCAACTTTGATTGCCGCAATTACGGGTTCTTTGTGAGCGTGTTGTCGAGTTGAAACATACACAGCATCAATTTCAGAGTCAGCAAAAAGTTCGTCATAAGAGCCATAGACTTTCGCGATTGTATGTTTCTCAGCAAACATTGCTGCGCGACTCATATCACGCGATGCTACTGCAACGATTCGCTGGCCAGTGAATCGTTGCACTGACGAAACGAAGCGATTTGCGATTTCACCGGGGCCAACCACACCCCAGCGCAGCGATGCGACTTTGTGAGGGTCGGGCATTGACGCAACTGTGAGAGAACTTTGTAATGACATAATCACAACATTAGTGTGTTCCTTTTGCCCGCCGGTTTCAGAACGAAATCGAATTTGGCATGATCAGCATTAACGTGCCGATTCCCGTGGCAAGGCCATCACCAGCCGCTGGCTTGACCCAAGCCACGGTGGCATTAACCTCGGGTTTCCGCAGAACTAGGCACTGTCACCTTTTTGTTTGAGGTCAGTGTGTTTGCTCCTGCGATGGAACAGGGGTTCGTAGAAACCAAACCATAGGAAACAGCACGATTGAAGATCGCTCGTAGTAGTTTGTAGATTTTTGATGCCGTGGTCTTCTTACCCTGCGCTCGCAGATTTGAAAAGAGAGTGTCAATCTGGCTTTTTGTGATCTGGTTAATCGGCGTTCCAGCGAAATGTGCGCAATGCCCTTTCAATTGGCGCATGTAAACAGACTTGGTAGAAGCCCGCAGTTCTTCACCTTTGTGGTTGGCTTGCTTTCGCAAATGCTCCATAGCGAAATCCATAAACAGTGGGACTTCAGAAGGTTCGACTGGCGCTTTTGGGTCTACCCATAGCCCGTCTGCAACCTGAGTTCTAGTGCGGCTAAGAAAGATCTCGGCTTCTCTCTTAGTTGAGAAGGTATCCGGGGCGTTGTGACGGAAACCATCCGGACCGATGTATGA
>CAIPNT010000087.1 GCA_903866485.1 uncultured Micrococcales bacterium
CACAAGGGTGCCCTGTGGATCGCCATGGGTCTTTCGGTGTTTGGAGCGGCAATCAGCCTGGCTCAGCCACTCGTGGTTGGCTTGGTTATTGCAGCCGTGCAAAAGGGCCAGGCGCTTGGTGGCTTGATTGCACTGCTGGTATCTGTCATCGTGGGCAGTGCCGTAGCGGGCGGGTTCATGTATTACGTGTTGGCCAAGGCCGGCGAGGGTGTGGTGCTTTCGGCCCGCCAAAAGTTGGCCCACCGCCTGCTCAAGTTGCCAATTCACGAGTATGACCTGCGCCGCACCGGCGACTTGGTTTCACGAGTCGGCTCAGACACCACTTTGCTTCGCGCCGTGCTAACCCAGGGTTTAGTCGATGCCGTTGGTGGCGTACTTATCTTTTTGGGTTCGCTCATTGCCATGGCTATCATCGACCCGGTTTTGCTTGGGCTGACCCTGCTCATGGTTTTGTTCGCCATCGTCGCCATCGCCATCACAGCCCGCCAGGTGCGCTCGGCAACCACCAAGGCACAGCAGCGAGTCGGCGACATGGCGGCCGCTGTCGAGCGCGCCTTGTCTGCGGTGCGCACCATCCGTGCGGCACGTGCCGAAAAGCGTGAGAGCAGCCTGATTGTCAATGATGCCAACGAGGCGTACGAGCAGGGCATAAAAATCGCTCGAATCAACGCGATGATTACCCCGATTGCTGGCCTGGCCATGAACGGCGCCTTCATCGTCGTGCTTGGCGTTGGCGGCTATCGGGTTGCCACCGGAGCCACCTCGGTTGCCAGCCTGGTGATGTTCATCCTGTTGATGTTTCAGATGATTCGCCCACTTGGTCAGGCCTTCGGCGCTTACAGCTCGGTGCAGTCTGGGCTCGGTGCGCTCGCTCGCATTCAAGAGATTCTCGACCTGCCACTGGAAGAGACCGAGCTCGAGGCCAAAAACTCGGCAAAGGTCACCGCCGCCAACGACATTGCCATTGAGTTCGAGTCGGTTTCGTTTGGCTATGCAGCCGCACCAGAGAGCGAGGAAAACCCAAACCCAGAGAGCCGCGAGGTGCTCGACTCGGTTAGCTTCAAGGTGCCGCGTGGTTCACGCATCGCGCTGGTTGGGCCATCTGGCTCGGGCAAATCGACAATTTTTTCACTGATTGAGCGCTTTTATGAGCCAAGCTCCGGCAAGATTTTGCTGGATGGCCAGGCGGTCATAACAATCAGCCGCGATGCCCTGCGTTCACAGATCGGTTATGTCGAGCAGGATGCCCCGGTGCTCGCCGGTTCTATTCGCGCAAACCTAATGATCGGTTCACCAGATGCCACCGAAGACCAGCTCAAGGCGGTCTTGGCCGAGGTGAACCTAACCGAGGTGCTCGAGCGTGACAACCGCGGCCTCGACGCCGAAGTCGGCGAGAACGGCATAATGCTTTCGGGTGGCGAGCGCCAGCGTTTGGCTATCGCCCGCGCACTGCTGTCGGCCCCACCGATCTTGCTGCTGGATGAGTCAACTTCTTCACTCGATGGCTTGAACGAACAACGCATGCGCGAGGCAATCGACTCGGTTGCTAAAAACCGCACGCTAATTGTGATTGCACACCGCCTATCAACCGTGGTCGACAGCGACCAAATCATCGTGCTCGAAAATGGCAAGGTGCTAGGCATCGGCACACACAGCGAACTGGTCAACAGCACACCGCTCTATAAGAAGTTGGCGAAGCAACAGCTGTTGGTTTAGCCGTGTCGGCAGCCTTGTATTCTTGAACCAGATTTCAATGAAGAAGGGCGCCCACCATGGTTGCAGCAACCGAACGAGAATATGCATTGGCCTTGGACGCCGCCGACCCGCTGGCAAAATATCGAAGCCAGTTTCAAATCAGCGACCTTGAGCTTTGCTACCTCGATGGCAACTCGCTTGGCCGTTTGCCGTTGGCCGCTATCGATGCGGTAAACAACTTTTTGACCGAAGAATGGGGCCGAGACCTGGTCGACGGTTGGTCGCACTGGATCGACGAGGCGCAGGTCGCCGGAAACCTGCTTGGGCGCGCGGTGCTTGGTGCAGCCGAGGGGCAAACACTGGTGCAAGACACCACCTCGGTCAACTTTTATCAGATGTGTCTCGCTGCGATTAAGGCTCGCCCTGGACGCAAGACCGTAATCGTGGATGCGGCAAACTTTCCGACCGACCGCTACATTTTGGCCGGAATTGCGAAGGACTTCGGCCTCAACCTGGTGACCCTAAACAACGACGGCAGCGGCGGCCCGGGAGCGGTTGATATCGACAGCGATTGCGAACTGGTGACCGTGGATGCCCTAGCGCCGCTGCTCAACGAGGATGTTGCGCTGGTTACCCTGCAGGCCATTCACTATCGATCGGGCAGTCGTCCAGACATCAAGGGCATCACCGATTTGGTGCGTTCACACGGAGGCCTGGTGGTGTGGGATGCCTCACATGCAGCCGGCGCGATCGATTTGCGTTTTGACGAGTGGGGCGTGGACCTTGCCGTTGGCTGCACCTACAAGTATGGAAACTCGGGCCCAGGCTCACCTGCTTGGCTCTATGTCGCCAAGCGCATGCAGGCCGAGGTGGCGCCGACCATCCAGGGCTGGTTTGCCAATGACAAACAGTTCGAAATGGGCCCATTCTTTGAACCGGCAGAAGGAATTCGCCGCTTTCAAATCGCGAGCCCATCGATCATCGGAATCCGAGTAATGCAAGCGGCCTATCGCATGATTGAGCAGGCCGGGATGGCCGCCATCAGCCACAAGGCTGCGGTTGGCAGTCAGATGATTCTTGACCTTTATGACGCCTGGCTTGCACCGCTGGGTTTCAGCCTGCTCACTCCGCGCGATGCCGGCTTGCGCGGCGGCCACATTACAGTTGGTCACCCAGAGGCGAAGAAAATCGCGGCGGCCATGCGCAAGTTGACGAACACCATTCCTGACTATCGCACCCCAGACTCTATTCGTTTGGCGATGGCACCACTGCCGACCAGCTTTGTTGAGATCTGGGATGGACTTAACCGCATGCGTGACCTGGTGGAATCAAAGCGCTATCTAGAAATTGAAGACAACGGAAGTCGAGTCACCTAATGAGCCAGCAGAACAACGAGGGCGAGAAGAAGGCCATCACCTACATCTCTTATCTCAAGGTTGACGAGTTGCTGCAGTTGCAGCAGCCCGAATCTGACGGCGAGCACGATGAGATGCTGTTCATCATCATTCACCAGACTTATGAGCTTTGGTTCAAACAGATGCTGCACGAGATTGCTGAGCTGCAGCGCGTGCTCGAGGCCGGGCTAACCCACCGCGCCTTGGCCATTCTGGGCAGAGTGCGCACCATCATGAAGACCTGCGTTGGTCAGCTAGACATTCTCGAAACCATGACCCCGTTGCAGTTCAACACCTTTCGCGGTCGCCTGCAATCATCCAGCGGTTTTCAATCGGCACAGTTTCGCGAATTTGAGGCGGTGTTGGGCCGCCGCGATCAGGCCGGCGCTGCCGCTGAAAAGCACACCGGAATGGGCATGGCCGAGCACCTGATTGAAGGTTCACCGGCTCGTGCCAGAGTAGAGGCCGCCATGCGTCGCGCTTCGCTATGGGACAGCACGCTTCACTATCTGGCCGATCGTGGCCACGCCATCGATCAGGCGGTTTTGAATCGCGATGTGACCGTTGGCTATGAGTCAAACGAAGGCGTGCAGGATGTGCTGCTCGAAGTGCACCACAAAGACCCAGATGCCGCGGCGGTTTGTGAGCGCTTGGTTGACCTCGACGAGGGTTTGCAAGAGTGGCGCTATCGCCACGTCAAGATGGTCGAGCGCACCATAGGCCACAAGATGGGTTCGGGCGGTTCTTCGGGGGTTGGCTATCTTGCTTCGACCTTGTTTAGGCCGGTTTTTGCCGATCTGTGGGCGATTCGTTCGCGCTTCTAGGCACCGAGGCCGGTTAGTGCATCAAACACAAATTTGAGATTTAGCGAGATCAAAATCGCCGAGACTAAAACCCCGGCCCAAATGGTTAGCTTGCGGTTGGTCAACTCTGCCATCAACTTGTTGGCCGAGGTTAGTCGCAGCAGCGGAATCAGCGCAAACGGAATGCCGAACGAGATAAACACCTGACTCCACAGCAAGGCCGTGGTTGGGTTGGTGGCAAACTGCAAAATCAAAATCGCCGGCACAACTGTGATGGCTCGGCGCAGCCATGGGCTAACGCGGTGCTTGATCAGGCTGTTCATGACCTCTGACCCGGCATAGGCGCCAACGGTAGACGAAGCCAGGCCGCTTGCCAAAAGGGCAACGGCGAACAGCACGGCCAGAACCGGGCTGGCCGATGTCGCAAGACGGCTAAAGGTTGCATAAATTGGGTCGGTCGAGTTTGAACCAGAAAGTATGGTTGCACCAACTAACAGGATGCAGAGGTTTACCAAGCCGGCAATGGACAGTGCGATGGTGACGTCGATTCTCGAAACGCGCAGTAGCACACGCTTGGCCGCTGCCGAGTCGATTGTGCCAAATTTGTCTCGGACGAAAGCAGAGTGACTATAGATCGCGTGCGGCATGACCGTGGCACCAAAAATGCCGAGGCTGATTAGAAGCTCAGACTGTGAGCGCAACCTCGGCACCAGCCCCTGCCAGAGCAGTTGAATATCGATGTTGGCAAATTGGATCGATGCCACAATGCCCAGCGCGGTGACAGCGGTTAAGCCAATAATGATGGCGGTAAAGGTTCCCCTGAGTCGACCATTGCTCGACAAAATAATCATTGACAGTGCTGCGGTGATGGCGGCGCCAAAACCGAGCGGGATGTTGAACAGAATGTTAAGCGCCACCGCCCCACCAACCACCTCAGCGGTTTCGGTGGCCAGCACCACGATTTCGGCCTGCGCCCAATAGGCCCAGCGCGCCAAACGACTCGATCGGCCAGCAATCAGCTCGGTAAGGCTCTGACCGGTGCCGATGGCGAGCTTGGCGGCGAGGTATTGCACGAACCACGCAAACAGGTTGGCGACCAGCACCACCCAGATCAACGAGTATTTGAATAGTGCGCCAGAGGCCAGATTAGATGCAAAGTTGCCGGGGTCAAGATATGCGACCCCGGCAACTAAAGCCGGACCTAGTTTGCGAAGACTCTGCTTAGAAGTCCCAGTCGTCATCGCTGGTGGCCTCGTGCTTGCCAATCACGTATGACGAGCCAGAACCAGAGAAGAAGTCGTGGTTCTCGTCGGCGTTTGGTGACAGTGCAGACAGAATGGCCGGGTTGACCTGTGAAACCTCGCGAGGAAACAGTGGGTCAAAACCTAGGTTCATCAGCGCCTTGTTGGCGTTGTAGTGCAAGAAGTGCTTCACATCTTCGGTTAGACCAAGGCCGTCATAGAGGTCAGCGGTGTACTTGATCTCGTTGTCATAAAGCTCTAGAAGCAGGTCATAGGTATAAGCCTTGATCTCTTCGCGGCGTGCCTCGGTCTCTGCCTCCATGCCCTTCTGAAACTTGTAGCCAATGTAGTAACCGTGGATGGCCTCGTCGCGAATGATTAGGCGGATTAGGTCAGCAGTGTTGGTGAGCTTAGCTCGTGATGACCAGTACATAGGAAGGTAGAAACCTGAATAGAACAGGAATGATTCGAGCAGGGTCGAGGCTACCTTGCGCTTTAGTGGGTCGTCACCGCGGTAGTAACCAAGAACAATCTCGGCCTTCTTCTGAAGGTATGGGTTCTCTTCTGACCAGCGGAAAGCCTGCTCAATCTCGTCGGTTGAGCAAAGGGTCGAGAAGATCGAAGAATAGCTCTTGGCGTGCACAGACTCCATGAACGAGATGTTCGTGTAGACGGCCTCTTCGTGCATGGTCACTGCATCTGGAATGAGTGAGATTGCGCCGACGGTGCCCTGGATGGTGTCAAGCAGGGTTAGACCGGTGAAGGCACGCATGGTCACCAGCTGCTCGTCTGGGCGAAGAGTTGCCCACGACTGAATGTCGTTGGCCATCGGCACCTTTTCTGGCAGCCAGAAGTTTGAGGTCAAACGGTTCCAAACTTCGAGGTCCATTGGGTCCTCAAGCTTGTTCCAGTTGACCGGACGAGCGATCTTGTGCTTGATTTCAGCAGCCATTTTGATCTCTTTCTTTGCTTAGAGCATGCAGCTGACACAGTCGGCAACTTCGGTGCCTTCTAGTGCCATCTGACGAATGCGAACGTAGTAAATGGTCTTGATGCCGGCGCGCCAGGCCTGAATCTGGGCACGGTTAACATCGCGGGTGGTTGCGGTGTCTTTGAAGAACAAGGTCAGTGACAGACCCTGGTCAACGTGCTGGGTTGCCGCCGCATAGGTGTCGATGATCTTTTCAGGACCGATCTCGTATGCGTCGTCGTAGTATTCGAGGTTGTCGTTGGTCAAGAACGGAGCTGGGTAATAAACGCGACCTAGCTTGCCTTCTTTGCGAATCTCAATCTTTGATGCAACCGGGTGAATCGAGCTGGTTGAGTTGTTGATGTATGAGATCGAACCGGTTGGCGGCACAGCCTGCAGGTTCTGGTTGTAAATGCCGTGCTTGACCACTGAGTCGCGCAGAGCGCTCCAGTCATCCTGGGTAGGAATAGCGATGCCTGCGTTGGCGAATAGTTCGGCAACGCGTGCGGTTGCTGGCTTCCACTCTTCTTGGGTGTACTTGTCGAAGAACTCACCGGTTGCATACTTCGAGTTCTCGAAGTTGCCGAACACCTTGCCGCGCTCGATTGCGATCAGGTTCGATGCGCGAATCGCGTGGTAAACCACGGTGTAGAAATAGATGTTGGTGAAGTCGATGCCCTCTTCTGAACCATAGTGAACGCGCTCGCGAGCAAGGTAGCCGTGAAGGTTCATCTGGCCAAGACCGATGGCGTGTGACTGGTCGTTGCCATACTGAATCGAACGAACCGACTCGATGTCTGACAGGTCAGAAACCGCGGTCAACGCACGAATCGCGGCCTCAACGGTGCCACCAAAGTCAGGTGAGTCCATTGCCATGGCAATGTTCATCGAGCCGAGGTTGCAAGAGATGTCTTTGCCAATCTCGTTGTAGCTGAGGTCGGCGTTGTAGGTGGTTGGGGTGTTGACCTGAAGAATCTCTGAGCAGAGGTTCGACATGTTGATGCGACCCTCGATTGGGTTGGTGCGGTTTACGGTGTCTTCATAGACG